>NZ_JBHVCT010000049.1:0-49790 GCF_042803195.1 Streptomyces sp. NPDC057428 | reverse complement strand
GCACAACCCGCCTCTCTCACCTCGCCCGCCTCGACCTTGTTGCATGACCATGCCAGGAAGCCCGAATCACGGATTCCCCAACGGAGTCCTTCAGGGCGGGGAGGAGTCATAGGCAAGCATGTACCTGCCTATGAAGGGGTGTGTCCGCTGTCGTCGCCGGATAGGTGATCCGCAATGCGCCCGGCCTGCTCGGAAGTTACCGTTTCGCGGGCGTTCACGTGGTCCTCATGTCCGGTCTACGTCGCGGTCGGCGTCCCCGGATTGGCTTCCCGACGTCCGGTCATTCGAACGTAACGAGGCACATATGTCCCTGAGGCACACAGTCACCGTCCTGGCCCTTCTCCCCGCACTTGCCACGCCGGCGGTTGCCGAAGCGGCCACGGCCCACCACGACCCCAATTCGCCTCGGAGAGCCTCGTTCGACCTCCAGGCCCACCGTGGCGGCCTCGGGCTGACCACCGAGGAGTCCCTTGAGGGCTTCGGCAAGGCGATTCGCCTCGGGGTCAGCACCCTGGAGCTGGACACGCAGATCACCAAGGACCAGAAGGTCGTCGTGAACCACGACCGCCAGATCAGTGCCCAGAAGTGCCAGGACACCGGACCGGTCACCCCGGGCGATCCCATGTACCCGTACGTCCGCAAGTACATCAAGGACCTGACACTCGCGCAGATCAAGAGCATGGACTGCGGCTATCAGCAGCTGCCCGGATTCCCTGAGCAGGAGCAGATCAAGGGCTTCCGCATGGTGGAGCTCAAGGACGTCCTCAACCTGGTCAAGCACTACCGCGCGAAGCACATCAAGCTGAACATCGAGACCAAGGTGGAGGCCGGAGCGCCCGAGCAGACCGCCCCCCGCGACCTGTTCGTGCGACGCGTCTTCGAGGAGATCCATCACTCGGGCATCGAGAAGCAGGTCACCATCCAGTCCTTCGACTGGGGGGCACTGAAGGCGATGCACAAGCTCGCGCCCCGCTACCCCCTGGTCGCCCTGACGAACTACGACTTCCTGCAGGTGGGCATGCCCGGGGCGTCGCCCTGGCTCGGCGGTATCGACGCCGACGACTACGACGGTGACTTCGTGAAGGCGGCTGCTTCGATCAGCGGCGTCACCGCGCTGTCCCCGAATTACGGCTTCCCCCAGAACGGCACCGTCGCGGACCCGGACTTCCGGTTCTACCCGGACAAGAAGATGGTCTCCGAGGCCCACCGTCGAGGACTCAAGGTGATCCCGTGGACGTGTGACGACCCCGCCACGATCGAGGCGCTCATGGACCTCGGCATCGACGGGATCATCACCGACTACCCGAACCGCGTGCGGGACATCATGGCCGACCGCGGCATGCGTCTGCCCAAGGCATACCCGGCCCCGCGCCACTGACGAGCGACGGGCCGGCCGACCGCGCCGCTGCCTGACGCCGCTCCAACCAGTCCCTCGAACGCGAGTCGGACAGTCTCCGGTGCGGCCGCCGTGGCCCCAGCAGGGCCGCCCGCGGTCGCGTCGGAGACTGTCCGACTCGGCGTCACTCAGGTGGACGTCACCGTCTGCCGACGCGGCGACCATGGCCGATGCCGGCGCCGTGGAGAGCCAGTAGAGCCAGCCCGATCAGCATCACGTTGACCGAGGAGAAGACATCGTTGGTCGTGATGTCGGCTGCGTTGATCAGGAAGGAGATGAAGAACAGCACAGCCGCGGCGATTGCCAGCATGACGTAGCTCCTTTGTCGGTTGGAACCCGTGTGCCCCGGCGCGCGAGAAGCAGACCTGGGTATCTGCGGCCGGTTCGAGGCGGCCGAACGCAGTTCGGAGGCCGATGTGTTGGACCTTGGAGGAGGGAACTCAGCCGTGCAGTTAGATCCGCAGCGGGCCGACCGGCTCGAAGCCGTGACGTACGGCGGCCGCCAGAGCGTCACCGTGTTCGTAACCGACCAACGGCAGCTCCGGGAAAAGGCTGTGCACCGCGTTCAGTACGAAGGGCCAGGCCGCGTCCGGGTCGTCCTCCGGTGCGAAGACGTTGGAGACGCCGACCGCCTGCTCGCTTAGGCTTGCCACGGCTCCGGCTGTCAGCCGGCCGTCGGACGATTGCCCGGCAAGTACGAACGTGGCGGGGTCGTCCAGCAGTTCAGGACGGAAGAGATGCGCATTCCCGCCCCCGTCGTCCCAGGCGTCGGCCCAGGCACGCAGCGCCGCCGGGCTGCTCACCACTTCCTGGGCGAGGTCGGTGACGCCGACGG
This sequence comes from Streptomyces sp. NPDC057428, assembly GCF_042803195.1. Lineage (NCBI taxonomy): Bacteria > Bacillati > Actinomycetota > Actinomycetes > Kitasatosporales > Streptomycetaceae > Streptomyces > Streptomyces sp. NPDC057428. Next base: position 47,559 of record NZ_JBHVCT010000049.1, on the reverse strand, counting down.
GCCCACCTGCCGGACGGTGTATCCACTGCGCCTCGAACAGGATCTGGTAGCCGACGCATGACAGGTCGAGGTCGGCGAAGCTGTCCTTGACGGATGCGCCTGGCGTGGTGGTGTCGACGCGTTCCGTCACCTCGGCCGGGTCGGTGTTGGGTGCGAGGGTCACCGCGTCGGGATAGTAGAGCGGTGTCCGTGTCGGAGCCGACCAGCGCTGTGCCTCGAACTCGCTGCTCACCCCGTGGGACCGGCTCATCGCCGCACACCACTCGGCGTTGTTACGGGCGGCAGTCTGGACCAGGAGCTGCTTCTGCGTCGTCACGAGAGCGGATCATGGCCGCTCCGGCAGGCCCTGTCGAATGGTTATCGGCCTGGAACGCCGTGCGCTTCATCTCCGATTCTCTCTCCGACGGCGTATTCGAACAAAGCTTCTCCGTCCGGGATGTTCCCGGTGTGCTGTGGACACCTGGCGGTGCCGTCGGCACCCGCCCCCTGATCCTCATGGGACACGGTGGCGGTCAGCACAAAAAGGCTCCCGACGTCGCTGCGAGGGCCCGTCACTTCGGTGCGAGGGCGACTTCGCGGTGGTGGTGGGCGACGTGCCGGGCCATGGTGACCGGCCGAAGGACGAAGAACTCGACCGGGTCGCGACCGAGAACCGGGTGCGCGTGGAAGCTGGCGAAGAGCTGGCTCCGCTTGTCGCCCGGTTCCAGACGCTCGTGGTCCGTCGTACCGTGCCTGCATGGCAGGCGGTTCTCGACGCCGTCCAGCGGCTGGAGTACGTGGGCGCCGCACCCGTTGGTCATCGGGGCGTGTCGCTGGGCTGTGGACTCGGCGTGCCCTTCGTCGCTGCCGCGTCCCGGGTCCGCGCTGCGGTGCTGGGCCTCGGCGGACTCGCGGCACCTGAGGTCCGGTGGGGGAGGACCGGACCACCGGCGTCGGCGTGTCGCGCGCGGTGGGCCGTCTGACCGCCGGTGGCCGGTAAGTTCGGCCTGACCAGCCAAGACGTGAGCAACCAGAGGGAGTCAGGATGACCGACAGCGCCCGCACCGTGCTGGCAGGCCTCGACCGCATCCGCGGGGACATCGAGGACCTGTACAAGGACCTCCACCGAAACCCTGAACTCGGGCTGGAGGAGCACCGCACGGCGCGAAAGGCGGCCGATGCCCTGCGTGGCCTCGGTTGCCGGGTTGTGGAGGGCATCGGCGGCACGGGTGTGGTGGGGGTCCTGACCAACGGTGAAGGTCCGACCGTCATGGTCCGGGCCGACCTGGACGCCCTGCCCGTCAGGGAGGAGACGGGGCTGCCTTACGCATCCACCGTGACGATGACAGGGCGCGACGGCACGGAGCAGCCGGTGATGCACGCCTGCGGGCACGACGTGCACATTGCGTCACTCATCGGCTGTGTGCGCCTGCTCGCCGAGTCCACGGACGCTTGGAGGGGCACGTTCGTGGCGCTCTGCCAGCCCTCCGAGGAACCGGGCGACGGGGCCGACGCGATGCTCGCCGACGGCCTCACGACCAAGGCTCCCCGCCCCGACGTGGTACTCGCCCAGCACGTCCTGCCCTATCCGGCGGGTTATGTCGGTACCCGGGCAGGATCTTTCATGTCCGCCGCGGACAGTCTGCGGATCACGGTCCATGGCCGGGGAGGTCACGGTGCCATGCCGCAGACCGCGGTCGATCCCGTGGTGATGGCCGCGATGATCGTCGTGCGACTGCAGACGATCGTCTCCCGGGAGATCGCGGCGCTCACCCCGGTGGTGGTCACGGTGGGCAGCATCCACGCCGGAACCGGCCCCAACATCATCCCGGACCGCGCGGTCATCCAGGTCAACGTCCGGACCTACGACGACCACACGCGCACCCACGTGCTGCAGTCCATCGAACGCATCGTCGCGGCCGAGTGCCAGGCTTCCGGGGCGCCGAAGCCCGCCGAGATCGAGAAGATCGTCTCTTTTCCGCCCACGGTCAACGATGCCGATACGACCCGGCGCGTCGCTGAGGTGTTCGCCGGGTACTTCGGTTCCGACGCACACACCATCGACCTCCAGACCGCCAGCGAGGACATGAGCAAGATTCCCGACGCGTTCGGTGTCCCATTCACCTACTGGGGCATCGGCGGTGCCGACCCGGAACTGCACGGCGATGGCAAGGCGGACGTCCCTGCCGCCTCGCCGGGACCGGTCAACCACAGCCCACACTTCGCCCCGGTCATCCAGCCCACCCTGGACACCGGCGTGAGCGCACTCGTGGTCGCTTCACTAGCCTGGCTGGCCGTCTGAGGGTGCCCCCGTCCGTCTCATGTCTGGCCTGGACGAGGTCCTTGCGTGCCTGCGGTGCGGAACTGCGTACGCCGGTCCGTCAGAGTCGCCCGGCTGTCATAATCTGCGGCATGCGCATGCCCTTCCCGGCCACTCGATGGCCGGTCTCCCTGGTCACGAACCGGCTTCTCCTGCGTCCGATCGAGCGTTCCGACGTAGTCACGCTGTCGGGCGTGTGGACCGATCCCGATGTGCGCCGGTACTTGGGCGGGCCTGTGAGCGGGCGGGCGCTCAGGGCTCGCGAACAGGGGTGCGTCGGGCATTTCGGTGCTTTCAGTGTCGTCCGCAGCAGGGACCGCGCCGTGCTCGGCCAGGTGTCTGTCGAACCCCGCTCGCGCTGGGAGGGACGGACCGAGGTCTCGTACCAACTGCTGTCCGCACACTGGGGCCGGGGTTACGGCAGGGAGGCGGTCGGCGCGGCAGTGTCCTGGACACTCCACGACGCCGACTTCGCGCAGCCGGGTGTGGTGGCGGTCACCCAGGAGGCCAACCACCGTTCACGTCGCCTGCTCGAAGCCGTGGGCATGAGCGTGATCCACAACTTCGTCGAGTGGGAGGCCCGACAGGTCGTGTATGCCGTCGATCGCGCAAGTGCTTGCGTTGAAAGGCCCGTTGTCAGGCACGAGGACCTCCGGGGCACCTCACATCACGGTTCGATCCAGATGTCCGGATCGGACACGGCCGACGCCTAGCCCTGGAAGATCCTCCTGCAGTCGAGTTGCATCCCGGAGGTGCGATTCCGCTGCCGGTTACCAGCAGCGCCTGTCCTGGCGCCTGGAAGAGGGTGTGATCGGCCCGTAGGGTGTATGCGTGGCAGACGACGGTGAACAGGCGGTTCGGGCGGCGATAGAAGGGGAGCTTCGGCTGCTCGACCCCGTGGTACGGGCCTCTCCGGGCCTCGTCACGCGGCTTCTGGATCCTGAGTTCGCCGAGATCGGCGCGTCCGGCAGGCGTTGGGACGCCGTGTCGGTTCTCGCCGTCACCAGCGGTGGGTCGGTGAACCCACAGAGTCCGGTAGAGGTCAGCTCGATGTCAGGGGTCTTGCTGGCCCCAGGCGTCGTCCACCTGACGTACTTCACCGATCACGACGGGCGCCGGGCGTGGCGCAGTTCGTTGTGGCGGATGACCGAGACGGGCTGGCGCCTGTACTTCCACCAGGGGACCTTTGCGAGCTGATCCGGGAACGCGTACGGTCAAGCTGCGTTGTCGGTGGGTGCACCCCGTTCGGGTCCGTACTCACGTCGATGCGCGCCCGGGTCGCAGGGCGGAATACGGCCGGGGACAGTGGTGTTCGGGTCGACCTCGGTACGGAGCGAGTTCCGGACAGCGCGCGGGTGCTTCATGGCTGTGAAGCTGGACTCCAGGCTCTGTTCGCCGGGAGTGTGCGCGTGGCGATGCGCCCTGGCCCCGAGTCAGTTGCGCCCTGTACCCACTCGCGAGGAGCGAAGCGATGCCGTCATTCGAAGTGACCACAGCAAGTGTTGCGGGCATGTCCAAGTTCACCGAGTGGGCGGAGGACGAGGGATGGAACCCAGGGCTCTCCGACGCCCTCCTCCTCCACTCGGCGGACCCCCGAGGCTTCTTCCTCGGGCAGCTCGGCGGTGAACCCGTCGCATCCGTCTCCGCCGTTCGCTACGGATCGGACTTCGGATTCCTGGGCTTCTACATCGCCCGCCCCGCGGTGCGCGGGCAGGGATACGGCATCCGGATGTGGCGTGCCGCGATGGATCATCTCGCAGGCAGGAACGTCGGCCTCGACGGAGTGGTGGAACAGCAGGAGAACTACCGAAGGTCCGGCTTCCGGCGGGCGTGGACCCACGTGCGCCATGCGGGCGTGCCCACCGGTGGCGGGGTGGCGGCGGACGTCCGGCTGATGGACGCACGCGACGTGCCGTTCGACCTGCTCGCGGACTACGACCGGCGTTTCTTCCCCGCGGACAGGCAGGCGTTCCTGTCCCAGTGGGTCGGTCACCGCTCACACACCTCGCTGGCCGCGGTGCGAGACGGGAACCTCGAGGGATTCGCCGTGATGCGTCCGGCCGCGGTCGGATCCCGCATCGGCCCGCTCTACGCCTCCGGGCAGGACATCGCCTCCTCTCTCGTCCAGGAACTCGCCGGCCGTACGCCCGGCGCCCCCGTGGCGCTGGACGTGCCGGACATCAACCCGGCCTCCATGAAGCTGATGGAGCGTCTCGGTCTTGAGGCCACCTTCGAGTGTGCCCGCATGTACACCGGGCCCACCCCGGACGTCGACACCGCCGGGATGTTCGCCGCGACGACGATCGAGCTCGGCTGACCCGGCACGCAAGGTGCCGGGTGGCACGCCAGGCCACCAGCTCGGCTCACCGCACGACGGGCGGCGTACTGATCGGTCGTCAGACCCCGGCGCCGATGGACGTATCTCGTCGCGATCACATCGTACGGACCGACGGTGCGGCGTCCCAGGCACCCGCAGTCAGGTGTTAGCCGACCGGCGCGACGTGCGGTCGCCCCGGGGCGTCCGTCGCCGCAGCCGACACCAAGCTGCTGGGGCTGCGCCCCTGCCTGTCCGCTCCCGGAACTCAGGCCGTACGGTCCCTAGAACTCGTCGGTGAACACGGAGGCCAGTTGCCGCCATTCGCGCATCGGCAGATCGGAGCCGCCCTCGTCGGCGGTCAGCACCTGGAACGCGATGTGGTCCGCACCGGCGTCGTAGTACTCCCTCGCACGGGCCTTCACCTGCTCGGCGTCGCCCAGGGCGAAGAGGGCGTCGAGCAGACGGACGCTCCCGCCGCTCTCGAAGTCGCTCTTCGCGAATCCCAGGCGCAGCAGGTTGTCGGTGTAGTTCGGAAGCTGGAGGTACATCGCCAGCATGTTCCGCGCGGTGGTGCGGGCCCGGTCGATGTCCGTGTCGAGTACGACCGACAGTTCCGGAGCGAGCAACGCGTCGGGGCCCAGGGACCGGCGTGCCTCCGCGGTGTGGTCGGCGGTGACGAGGTACGGGTGTGCGCCGAGTGCGCGGTCGGCCGCCAGCTTCAGCATCTTGGGGCCGAGCGCCGCGAGAACCCGCCGTCCGGGCTGGACCGCCGGGCCGGCCGCGTCCAGTGCGTCGAGGTACGACACCATGGCGCTGTACGGCTTCGCGTACTGGGGCACCATCGGGCCGTGGCTCACGCCGAGGCCGAGGACGAACCGTCGCCGCTCGGCCGGGTCGAGGGCCTCGATACTCGCCGCCGCCTCTTCGGCCGTGTGGTCCCAGATGCTCACGATGCCCGTGGCCACCGTGACCTCGCTGGTGGCGGAGACGATGGCGGCGGCGTCGTCGGGCGAGGGACTGCCTCCGATCCACAGAGTGCCATACCCCAGGTCTTCGAGCTCGGCGACCGCTTCCGCGATCGCCCTCCTGCCCGAGTCGTCGGCCCGTGACCCGTGCAGGGCGCTGCTCCAGATGCCGACCCGGCCGAATTCCGTGCGCGTCTCAGAAGTCATGGTGTGATCAACAGCCCTCTGTCCCTGCTATTCCCGGACCGGACGGAGTCCATCCGAACGGGTGACAGGACTTCTGTGAGTGTGAAGGACGGCTCCGACACAGTGTCCAGTGACATCGCCGTCCACTGGGGTGGGGGAGTGGCTGTGTACGCCTCCGGACACACCCGATCCCGGCCACCGATGCTTCAGGGCCGGGATCGGTCGTCACGGTGTGCGAGGGGTGTCATGCGCGAGTGGTGGTGACGTCACGCTCTTCGTCGCGGCGCCGGCGGACGCCCTGAGCGCCATGCGCTCGAGGAGCAGCGCGGTGACAGGGCGTCCGGAACGTCGGCTGCGTCGCTCTACCGCCCGTCGACAGGGCGAGCCGACAGTTTCGAGGCCACGTCGACTAGCGTGCGAGTGCCTCGGCTGATTCGGGAGCGACACCGGCGGAGGCGCCTGCTGCGACGACGCTGTAGAAGACGGAGCGCCCCTGTTTGTGGCGCTCCAGCAGGCCCTGGGCGACGCCTTGTTCCAGGGTGTTGCGTACTACCGCGACCTGTACTCCGCGCTTCGGCTGGTCTTCCGTCAGAGCGGCGGCGACCTCGGCCGAGGACTTCGGTTCCCGCTGGCTCGACAGGTACTTACCGACCAGCTCACGCCATGTGGGCTCGCCGGCGCTTTTGGGCGCGCTGTCCTTCTTCACGGCGGCAGACTTCGGTTTCGCCGTCTCCGATGTGGACTCCCCTGCCCGCTTCCGGGGCGCCGACTTGCTCCTGGCCCGGCGGGCGGGAGGAACCGAGACGGTCGCGCGGCTGTCGGCGGCCGGGGCGGACGGTTCCGCCGTGCTTTCCAGCACTGCCTGCATCTTGATCAGGACCTGCTCACCGGATTCGAGGTGAACGAGTTGTTCCTGAAGACTCATCAGTTCAGTGCGCACTCGCTCCTGTTCGCTTCGGTTCGCTGACAGATCGTCGGCGATTCGCTGTGCGTAGTCCGCGCTGATGCCGGCTGGTGGAGAAATTTTGGCCATGTGATCCTCGTCGTTGGCTGAGCTTCAAAGTGTGTGGCCGCTGATGCTACTCACCCTGACGAGGTCACGTAGTCATTCTTTTGCGCAAAGTGTGACCGACTCGAACACGAGGCTGGTCTTGCACCGCGCCCTCCACACGGTTCGCCCACCGATTTGCCTGCCTCGATTGGACGTTTCGCCATTGAGGTACGGGCCTCATCGCTTTCGGGTCATCGGGGATGACAGGGGTATTGGATTCAGCCAAAGGCGCAGGTGTGGTTGTGGTGGGAGTTCGGTGTCCGAATGGCGTGAGATCCACGCGGCGGATCACCGGTGCCCGGACGGCCGCCCCGGAGCCCGGACGGTGCAGCGGAGCCGGGCGAGGCCGGCTCCCTCCGCATCCAGGCCCGTCGCGGTTGTCCGACACCTGGGAGTTGACGCCGCACAACCATCCGTGCCCTTCGCGGGTCACATCAGGCAGGAGCAAACAGCTCTCAGGGACACAAGGGGGAAATAATGGGAATCAGGCGCAATATCGCGACTGCTGGAGCGGTGACCGCACTGGTGCTGGGGGCCACGACCGCGTTCAGTGCGACCGCCTCCGCCGCACCCAACGTCACGCCGCAGGGTGTCTGCGGCAGTGCCTACAAGACCGTCAACTCTGTGCCCGTCGGTTCGCTGGGGACCGTCTACCTGACGTACAACTCCACGAACGGCAGGAACTGCGTCACGACCATCCGGACCAGCCCGGGCACGGTCAAGGCCATGTCGACGTACATCTACGTTCCCGCCACCGACGAGTACGACGGGGACGACGGGAACTACACGTCGTACGCCGGCCCCGCCCGCGTCTACGGCAAAGGCTACTGCGTGAGCTGGGGCGGCAGCATCGCCAACGTGTACGTGTCGGTGGAGAACTCCAACTGCGCCTCCCTGAAGGAGCGCCGGACCGTCGAGGTCCGCTGATCCGGACGGCGACCGGCTGATCCGGACAGGCACCGGCCGCGTGTTCCCGTGCCGCCTTCCGGGATCCGATCAGCGGATCCACCCGCCGGAAGGCGGTCCGTGGGCCGAAGGCCGGTGTGCCCGCGCCCGTCAACGCCAAAGACGTTCCGGTCGGCATCAGTTGATGCCGACCGGACCGTCACTGTCCCGGGCCGCCCGCGCCAGGCGCCGGCGGAACCGAAGGGGTCAAAGCACGGTCAGGGAACCTTCACCCAGTCGAGGGTGCGCTCCACGGCCTTCTTCCAGCCCGCGTACCCGTCCGCGCGTTGCTCCTCGGACCACTCGGGGGACCATCGCTTGGACTCGGCCCAGTGTGTGCGCAGTTCATCGGTGTTCTGCCAGAACCCGGTCGCCAGCCCGGCCGCGTAGGCGGCGCCCAGCGCGGTCGTCTCCGCCACGACGGGACGGCTGACCGGGACGCCGAGCACGTCGGACTGGATCTGCATGCAGAGGTCGTTGGCCGTGACGCCGCCGTCGACCTTGAGTACGTCGAGATGGACACCGGAGTCCTGCTCCATGGCCTCGACGACGTCGCGGCTCTGGTAGCAGATGGCTTCCAGCGTCGCACGTGCCAGGTGCGCGTTGTCGTTGTACCTGGCCAGGCCGACGATCGCCCCTCGGGCGTCGGAGCGCCAGTACGGTGCGAACAGGCCCGAGAACGCGGGCACGAAGTACATGCCGCCGTTGTCCTCGACGGTCCGGGCCAGTACCTCGCTCTCGGGGGCAGTCTTGATGATCTTCATCTGGTCGCGCAGCCATTGCACCGCGGACCCGGTCACGGCGATGGAGCCCTCCAGGGCGTACACCACCGGGCTGTCGCCGAACTGGTACGCCACCGTGGTGAGGAGGCCGTGCTGGGAGCGGACCAGCTCGGTGCCCGTGTTCAGGACCAGGAAGTTGCCGGTCCCGTAGGTGTTCTTGGCCTCGCCCGGCGAGAAGCAGACCTGGCCGACGGTAGCGGCCTGCTGGTCTCCGAGGACTCCGCCGATGGGAATGGCGGCCCTCAGCGGCCGGGAGGTGCGGGTCGAACCGTACGCTTCGGCGTGTGACGACGGGTTGATCTTGGGGAGCATCGCCCGGGGAATGTCGAAGAATCCGAGGAGCTCATCGTCCCAGTCGAGGGTCTCCAGGTTCATCAGCATGGTGCGGCTCGCGTTGGTCACGTCGGTGGCGTGGATGCCGCCGTCGGGACCTCCGGTCAGGTTCCACAGCACCCAGGCGTCGGTGTTGCCGAAGATGGCATGGCCCGCTTCGGCCGCCTCGCGCACACCGTCGACGTTCTCCAGAATCCACTGGATCTTCCCGCCGGAGAAGTAGGTCGCCGGCGGGAGGCCGGCCTTGCGGCGGATGATGTCGCCCTTGCCGGAGCGTTCGAGGTTCGCCGCGATGACGTCCGTACGTGTGTCCTGCCACACGATGGCGTTGTAGTAGGGACGCCCGTTCCGAGGGTCCCAGACCACCGTCGTCTCGCGCTGGTTGGTGATCCCGATGGCCGCCAGGTCGCTCGGTGACAGACCGCTGTGCCGCATCGCGTTCTGCATCACCGAGTTGGTGCGTTCCCAGATTTCCACAGGATCGTGTTCCACCCAGCCTGAACGCGGGAGGATCTGGGCGTGCTCCAGTTGGTGCTTGCCGACCTCGTTGCCGCCGTGGTCGAAGATCATGAATCGGGTGCTGGTGGTCCCTTGGTCCACCGCGCCGATGAAGTCCGCCATGATGTGCCGCCTCTCGGGCCGGAGCCGTCAGTCCTGTGGTGCCGGGACGCGTCCCGGCGGCTCGGGTTCTGCGGTCGGCAGGAACCGGCCGATGAAGGCCTTGTACAGACCTCCGCCGAGCAGCGCGCCGACCACCGGCCCCGCGATGGGAACCCAGAAGTAGAGATTTCCGTACTGGTCCCGCCAGGCTCCGCTGTAGCCGGTGATGAAGCTCGCGAGCCGGGGACCGAAGTCACGGGCGGGGTTGATCGCGTATCCCGCGTTGGTTCCCCAGGCCATGCCGATCGCCACCACGACCAGGCCGATGACGAACGGGGCCAGGTTCGCGCCGGGCGGTGTGTTCAGCATGTCCGTGAGGGCCATGACCAGAAGCAGCAGGATGGCCGTGCCGATGACCTGGTCGCGGAACGCGCCCCACTCGTGCACCGGCAGAGCGGTGTTGCCGTTGGCGGGCAGCGTGGAGAAGACGATCTGCGTCTTCTCGGTGTGTCCGGGGTCGGCCGTCGCCAGTGCCTCGGTGTAGTTCCAGCGGACGATGAGGGCGGCTACGAAGGCGCCGGCCGTCTGGGCCAGTGCGTAAGGAGCCACCTTCTTCCAGGGGAACCCCCTGAACGTCGCGAGGGCGATCGTCACAGCGGGATTGATATGAGCTCCGCTCAGCCGCGCCGCGACGTAGACACCCAGGGTGACACCCAGTCCCCATGCCCAGGAGATGCTGTCGTGGTTCCCGAGCCCGCCGGGCGGATCCGTCAGGGCGCCGCCCGCCACCACCTGGGCCACCACACCGCACCCGAAGAGGATGAGGATCATGGTGCCCGCGAACTCGGCCGACAGTTCGCCGACCAGTCCGTGTTTCTTCACTCGCTCAGCCATGGAAGCTCGCCCTCCGCCGGCTGAACCGGCCGTTGATTTGTGAGCAGTGTCAGTAGGCTAAGTCGACTCACAGAAGACCGCATATCAGGACGAACTGTTCGTCAGGTTCAGGTGCGTCGAACGCGTCACGACGCCGAACCGCCTTGGACGTCGTGGACGTCGGCGGATCCGGTGACCGGCGGCGGCGACGCGTGAGGAATCGGCCGTGGCGTACCGGTCGGCGCGCTGCCCCGCTCGGGTGAGAGAGCCTGCGGCTGCGGGCACCCCCTATGCGTCGCCGCCCGGCATCCTCTTCCGGCCCCATGCCGTGACGTCCGGCATCTGGGTGACGGCGTCGCGGATCGCCAGGCCGCTCGCCGCGCCGACGACACCGGTGAACGACTCGCGACGGTCGGGCAGGAGCGTCGAGCCCCGCGGTCAGTCGAGCCGGTCGAGTGAGGTGCGGACCAGGCGGACGCCGGTGCGGTCCCGGCAGGCGAGACCGGGGCCACTCCGCGGAGGGTCAGGGCGTCGGCAGGAGGAGCGTTCGAAGGGCCCCGGCCGTATGTCAAAGCGCCTGGGGCAGGACGGTGTTCACCGGTTCGTGCGTACGGGGGACCGGGCCCGGACCCCGGCGCTACCGTGACGGGGACGCCGTACACACGCCAGGAGCCCTCGATGAGCGAACAGCCCGTCCCCGACGCGGTCCGCGCGCAGTTGGAGCCCTCGGCGGCCGACGCGGTCCGGGCCTACGCGGCTAAGACCCGCGCCGATGCCGATCGCCTCGCCGCCGTCCTGGAGGACATCGCGAACAACGGGCTGCCGGCCGTCGACGAGTGCACACCGTGGGAGGACCTCCGCGACGCGCGCCTCGCCCACCTCGCCGCCCGGCGTCCCGCGGTGGCCTGATGGCCTCCAGGCGGGCCCGCATCGCGTTCAGCGACTCGGCGGCCAAGCAACTCGAGGAGCTCTCAGAGGGTGCGGTCCACGCTCTGGACCGCACCCTCGTTGTCATCAGCGTCGACCCGGACATCGGCGAACCCATCCCCGGTAGCGGTGCCGAGCCGCCCCTGCGCCAGTACGCCGACGAGATCGAAGAGGTCCGGGTCCTGTACTTCGTCACAGCGCTCCGCACAGTGGTTATCTGCGGTCCTGATCTTGCCCTTGTTGTGTGAGGCACATGGGCTCATCAGTCCGTGTGACTGTGAGATATCTGCTGGTTGTGAGGCACAGCGTGCTGATCCTGTGAGCATCCAGGCAGTGTCGGCAGTGCAGGTTGCGGGAGGGCATAGGCGCCGCCGCAGCCGCCGAAGTTCATGGCGGTGCTGTGGTCCGGACCTTCCTCAAGCTGGACGACTAGTGGCATAGGAGTGGCGCACGACGCGCAGGACGGGGTCTCGTCGCCCTGAACCCAGGCGGGGCTACCCCCGAGCTGGCCGAGTACGGAGGACGCGGGGCGGTCGTTTCCTGCTGCCCACTCCTCGCTGGCCTGGTCGTAGTCGGGCTCGTCCACATGCACCAAGCTGACCGCCCGAACGGAACCGAGCAGAAGCAGTGCCTCATCGACACCGCCTTCGGGGTGGGGCAGTGGCTCAAGGCCATCCGTCGGAAAGAGCAAGGCCTGGTTCCCGCCGGAGTCCGGCTCCCAATCGCCGCACATACCTGGGGCGTTCTGGCATGCAAACAAGACGAGGACTCCCCGGTCCTCAATCCCATCCCCGAGGTCGGCCAAGAACACTTGGGCGAGGAACTGCATCGGGCCATTACACGAAGGCCATCAGCGTGACCAACGTGCCTCACGACTGCGCAAGCGCTTGACCTGCCAGAACAGTGCTCTCACCCGAGATAAGGCCTGTCGTCGTCGCGTACATCGAGGCATGACCGGGGCCCCCGTCCGGCATTCCTTGCGGAGGGCCGGGCCGGAGGGTGAACCCTCGCGCGCATCGGCACGCGGACACTTCGGAGGTGTGGGGCGTACCGTCGTCGACACCGTCGAGAAAGTGGCCGGACCCCCGGCGCGTAGGCTCGACCGCTGGGCCGCGGAGCACGTGGCCGCGTTCAGGGCCGTCCGGTGGTCGAGGCGTAGCGGGGGTTCCGCACGCGAGGACGGGCGCCGGGCGGCTGCCGCCCTATCAGCGCAGCACCGTCGCCCGTGCCCTCGCGACACGCACGGCGGTGGACAGGCTGTCGATGTCGTAGGCGCCCTGGTGCCGGAGCCCGTTGACGAAGAAGGTCGGGGTCCCGGTCACGCCGCTGAGGTCGGCCGATTCCACGTCCTCGGCCACGTGCGCCGCGCCGACGTGGCCACGCATGTCCCGCTGGAAACGTTCGGTGTCCAGCCCGATGTCCCGGGCGTAGCCCATGAGGTGCTCGAAACGGAGGGCACCCTGGTGGTCCATCAGCATGCTGTGCATCTCCCAGTAGCTCCCCTGTGAGGCCGCTGCCTCGGCCGCCTCGGCGGCGAGCTGGGCGTGCACGTGGACGTCCGTCAGAGGGAGGTGCCGCCAGACGTAGCGCACGTCCCCGAAGTCACTGAGCAGCTCCCGCAGGACCGGCTCGGCCTCGCCGCAGTACGGGCACTCGTAGTCGCCGTACTCCACCACGGTCACCGGCGCGTGCTGCGGTCCCCGCACGTGGTCGCGCTCGGGATCCACGGGTACGGCGAGGTCGACGATCGTCTCGGCCCTGCCGAGCAGGGCCCGCACCCGCAGCTGAGGGGGGAGCAAGGCGATGACACCCGTGGCGAGCCGGCTGACCAGGAAGGCGCAGATCACCGCACTCAGGATGCCGATCTTCGCTTCGGTGAGCCGCGTGCCGTCGAAGGCGAGGGCAGCGATGAGGAGGGACACCGTGAAGCCGACCCCGGAGAGAGTTCCTCCGACGAGGATGGCCCCCCAGCCGATGGGAGGCCTGACCCGTCCGCGACTGAGCACCGTGGACAGCGCCGATGCCCCGAGAACACCCAGCGGCTTGCCGACGACGTACCCGACGAGGATGCCGAGGGTCACGGACGAGGAGAAGGACCGTGCCAACTCGTCGCCGCTGAGGTGGATACCGGCGTTGGCCAGGGCGAAGAGGGGAACGATCACATAGCTGGTCCAGGGGTGGAACAGGGTCTGCAGGCGCTCGTTCGGGGAGACGGCTGATGCGAGGCCCGCGCGCACGGACCGTTCGAGTTCGGGCGTCGGCTGCTCGCGAAAGAGCCTGAAGAGCCCCGTCGCGCGCTCCAGGTCCTTGCGCGACGCCGGATACGCGCAGGTCACGAGGCCCATGGCGAGGCCGATCACCACGGGCTCCACACCGGACTCGAGGAAGACGATCCAGATGACCAGGGCCAGGACCGCGTACACCACGCCGCGCTGGACCCACAGTCGCCAGGACAGGAGGATCACGCCCAGCGCGACGAGGGCGCAGAGGAGCACGGGCACGTCGACGCTGTCGCTGTAGACGACGGTGATGACCGCCAGAGCCAGGAAATCGTCCACCACCGACATGGTGAGGATGAAGACCCGCAGCCCTGGGGGTGTGCGGCGCCCGATGATGGCGAGCATGCCCAGGGCGAAGGCGGTGTCTGTCGACATCGCCGCGCCCCAGCCCTGCGCCGCACCGCTGTCGGCGTTGAAGGCGAGATAGAGGGCGACGGGGACGAGCATGCCGCCTGTGCCGGCCGCCAGCGGCAGGACGGTCCTGCGGCGGTCACGGAGTTCCCCCATGTCGAACTCGCGGCGCGCCTCCAGCCCGATGACGAGGAAGAAGAACGTCATCAGTCCGCTGTTCACCCACGACCGAAGGGACAACCGCATCCCGTACTCGCCGATCCGGACGGACAGATCCGTCAGCCAGAACGCCTCGTAGCCGGCGGCCGCGACGTTGGCCCAGACGAGGGCCGCGAGCGTCGCCGCCACGAGGGCCACCGCGCTGCCGGACTCCGTCCGCAAGAACCTCCGCAACGGTGAGGGCGAGGTGTTGCCGACCTTCGTCTGCCGCGTGAAGCCGGAGCTCCCGTCAGTCATACCCAACCGCTCACTAGGCGCCACGACGTGATGCAGACGAATGTAGCATTTCGCCCCTATTGGGTGGCCTGGTGGACATTAAGGCGGCCGTGGGAGTCCCGGCGTACGTGGAAAATCGACCGGGGTACACCCGTCGTACGAGAAGCTCAGCCGGACGTCACATCGCACCCGGACGCCGGCACGCGGCCCGCCTGGTCGGCGCCCCCCGTTCGCACCGGTCCGCTGTCAGCGGTCCAGGCCGTCGAGCACGCTCACGGTCACCCACGCGTAGGCGAGGTGCGGGACGACGTCCGAGACCCAGTCCGAAGCCGCCCACGTGCGTGGATCGGTCACTCCGAGCACCGTCATCGGTCCGTTCGTCCCGATCAGGGCGCCGATCGAGGCAGCGGCGTACCGGGATGCCCTGGACGGGTGCCATCCGGCGGAGCGGGCCAAGGCCAGGGCGACCCCCATACCGAGCCCGGCGGCGAACCCCGTCATGGGCGCGAGTCCGGCGATCCGGTTCTCCAGCGTCGCCCCCTCGCCGGGAATGCGGAGATGGAGCCTGTCGGCGAGCCTGCGCAGGGTCACTTCCGGAGTGTTGCTGGCAGCGCGGCCCCGGATCGCCATGTCGGCGTAACTGACGATGTTGAGCGCGGTCGTCCCGGCCGCTCCGGCTGCCGCCCCGCAAAGGAGAGGTCGCATCAAACGGATCATGGCGATCCTTCCATCGCGCGATCGGTCTCCGGCCTGCGCCGCACCGCCCCGGGCGCACTGCAAGCGTCGCATTCCCGCAGGGGCCCCGCATCACCGGCGACGCGGGAGCGGCCGGTACGTCCCGTGCGCACAGGCGTGAGCACGGGGATTCGTGAGCGCGGATCGCGAAGGTGGCACCGGACGGAGGGGCGGACCGGTTGCCGACCGTGCGCCCAGCCATCAGCCTGGAGGGGACGTCGCACAGCCGGAAGGCGGATACCCATCAGCGGCCGAGGGCTGTGCGAGGAGGCCCCGGTGATGGCACACGACACTTCATTCACTCTGGACGACGACGGGAACGTCTCCGAATGGCGCGACGGTGCGAGAAGGTATCCGTCGCTCTCGGCGGCGGACACCGTGGGCAGGACCGCGGGGCAGGTGCTTCGCGCCCTCCTGGACCAGCCCGCCGACGGCAGTGAACCTCCGGCACCGGTGGCCCTGTTGCTCGACGCCAGCCGTGACGGCGCGCAGACACTCGTCACCGTGAGGCGTGTCGCGCCCAGTCGCGACGCGGCGCAACTGGAAGCAGCCTTCGAGTTCTCGGCGTTCGGGCAGTCCACCGCCGGACTGGAACTGTACGACGCCGAGTCACGTGTCGTACGCAGCAACTCCGCGGCCCTCGCCATGCGCGGACGGACCGCGGACCAGGTGCTCGGGCACCGGGTGGCGGACCTCGGTTCACGGCTTCCGATGGCGGACTTCCTGCAGCAGGTCCTCGACGGCGGCGACCCGGCCGTACGGGGGAAGGTGTACGGCCACGACGGGCGAGGACGGTCGAGAGTCTTCGCGGTCACCGCGTTCCGGCTGAGGGACGACCGGCGGACCATCGGCGCCGGCTCCGTGATCCACGATGTCACCGATCAGGACCGTGCCCAGGCCGCAGCACATCTCCTCGCGCGCGCGCACGAGACGATCGGCACCACACTGGACGCGATGCGGACCTCGCGTGAGATCGCCGCGGTAGCCACCGAGGACTTCGCCGACGCGGTGTCGGTCGACCTCATCGACACCGTGCTGCAGGGGGCGGACGCGCCGGCGCCGCCGGTCGGCTCCGACATCGCCCTGAGACGAGCCGCCTTCGAGGCCCCGGGCAACCTGCGAGCCGTCTACGCCGTGGGGGAGATGAGCTACTTCACATCTCCCACGCCGTACACACAGGCGATGGCCGACCTCACACCGCGGCTGCTGGCACCCGACACCTCGCCCTCCGACTGGCTGATGCACGACGCCGTGCGCACCGGTGCCCTGAACGAAGCGCGGATCCACTCGATGATCGTTCTGCCCCTGTCGTTCCACGGGCGGGTTCTGGGACTGGCCAGCTTCTACCGGGGGCCACGCCACCCCGTGCCGTTCGACCCGCACGACGTGGAACTCGCCGAGCAGGTGAGTGCGACCGCGTGCATCCACATCGAGAACGCGCGCCGCTACACGAGGGAACACACCACAGCCGTCACCCTGCAACGTAAGCTGCTTCCCGCGACGTTCCCCGACCTGTCCGCCGTGAACACGGCCCACTTCTACACGCCGGGTGCGCGACACACCGTCTGGTTCGACGTCATCGCCCTGTCCGCGGCACGCGTCGGTCTCGCCATCGGCCAGGTCCCGCAACAGGGCCTGGACGCGTCGGTGACCATGGGGCGCTTCCGGACGGCCCTCGGCACACTCGCCGCACTCGAACTCCCTCCCGACGAGCTCCTGGCCCATCTGGACGACGTCACCGGCCGGATACTCCCCGGCAGCCAGGCCCCGTGGCCCTCACCGGTGGACGCCCCTCGGTGTCTGTACGCGGTCTACGACCCCGTGGGCGGTGAACTCACCGTCGCCTCGGCCGGCTGGCCCTCCCCACTCGTCACCTCCGTGACGGGTGAGGTGACCACGGTGGACGTGCCTGTGGGTGCGCCGCTCGGGCAGGGCACGGGCTACGAAGCGGGCAGCCTCGCCGTCGCCCCCGAGAGCATGCTCACCTTGTACTCCGAGTCGATCCTGGAGCCGGGCGGGCGCGGGGAGGATCGCATGGCCGAACTCCGAAGGGCCGCAGCGTGCGCCGGTCACGATCCCAAGGCCACCTGTGACAGCATCGTCCAGTCCCTCCTCGGCCGACAGGCGGCAGACGGCGGCGCCATCCTCGCCGTACACACCCACCGGCTGCCCGACGACCGGGTGGCCACCTGGACGGGCAGCCGGGACCCCGCTGCCGTCGGGGACCTCAGAGAAAGGGTCGGCCAGCAGTTGGAGGCGTGGGGCCTCGAAGCGCATGTGTTCACCGCCGAGATGGTCGTGAGTGAACTGGTGACCAACGTGATCCGTCACGCCAGCGGCAACCCGACGGTACGCCTGATACGCGACCGGTCCCTGACGATCGAGATCTCGGACGAAGCGTCCACCGCACCGCACCTGCGTCACGCCCGTGTTCAGGACGAGGACGGGCGAGGCCTGATGATCGTCGCCGCTCTGCCCCGGCGATGGGGGACCCGCTACACACCTCACGGAAAGGTCATCTGGGTCGAGGAGTCTCTCGACGAGGAGGCCGCCGCGTAGCCGCGCGCTGTCGGCGGGCTGCGCGGACATGACATTGCCGCGCGGCAGCTTCACCGGTCGGTCGAGCTGCCGCGCGGCACATTCACCCGGCGGTGACCCGACCCCCGGGCCGGCCGGGAATCCGAGGGCGCGGGGTGGTCAGGCCAGCATTCCGGAGCGGAGCTTGGCGAGCGTGCGGGTGAGGAGGCGGGAGACGTGCATCTGGGAGACGTCCAGTTCGGCTCCGATCTGCGACTGCGTCATCTCCTGGCCGAAGCGCATCTCGATGATGCGGCGCTCGCGGTCGTCGAGCTGCTCGAGGAGAGGGGCCAGAGCGTGCAGGTTCTCCACCGTCTCCATGGCTGAGTCCGGCTCGCCCAGGATGTCGGCGAAGGTCCGGGATCCCGTGCCCGTGGTCTCGCCGGTGTCGGTCGGCAGGTCCAGGGAGCCGGCGGTGTAGCCGTTCGACGCGATGATGCCCTCGATGACCTCGTCCTCGGTGAGGTCCAGGAAGGCCGCCAGCTCCTTGGCCGTGGGGTCACGGTCCATCCGGGTGGCGAGTTCGTCCTTGGCCTTCGCCAGCTCCACGCGCAGTTCCTGAAGACGCCGGGGGACATGGACGGCCCAGGTCGTGTCACGGAAGAAGCGCTTGATCTCGCCCACGATGTAAGGGACGGCAAACGTGGTGAACTCCACCTCCCGGGACAGCTCGAACCGGTCAATGGCCTTGATGAGGCCGATGGTTCCGACCTGCGTGATGTCCTCCATGTCACCGCTGCCCCGGTTGCGGAAGCGACGCGCGGCGAACCGCACCAGCGAGATGTTCATCTCGATGAGGGTGTTGCGCGCGTACTGGTACTCCCTCGTCCCCTCTTCCAGGACTCGCAGCTGCTCGAAGAACAGGGTCGAAAGAGCGCGTGCGTCCTTCGGGGCGACCTTGCCCGCGTCCTCGATCCAGGGCAGCCCACCGACGCGCTGGGGCGACGGCTCCGAGGTCGACATACCGTCAGTCGGTATGGTTCCAGCGGTCTGTTCAGCGATCATTTTTGTTCCCACCCTTGCTCGTGCCGAGAGCGCTTCGTTTCGAGCCCCTGCCCTGCCACGGGACGCCCATGCGTGAGATGACGCAATTTTTCTTGCTGCGTGGAAACTGTTGTCTCAGGACATCGTAGGATGAGCAGCGCCGTCCATCGGTGCGACCCTGCGGGCGTGCCGCGCTGGATCGGGACAGGCCCCGTACGCTGGAGGCCGAGGCCGGGGCCCAAAGGCGAACCGGGGTTCGGCGCAGCACGACGAGAAACAGGATCACGTGGACAGATTCGCTGCCGTCGAGCGGGAGCTGCGCAAGGCCGCCCCCCATCTCCTCGCCGACGTCGTCACGGCGGCTCTGCGGGAGCACTACGACGTGCAGAGTACCGAGTTGCGGCTCGCCGACTACGGGATGACCACACTCCAGGTGGTCTCCGAGGCGCCGATCGCCGAACCCGTGCACGTGCACGACAGCCCGCAGGGGCGTGCCTTCGGCGCCCAGGAACCGTATGTGGAGCCCCGGGCCGCGCATGACCCCGTCACCGCGCACCTTCCGGTGACCGTGCGCGGTGACCGTCTGGGCGTCCTCACCGTCACGATGTCGGAGGGCGGCTGCACCCAGGACGACCTCGCGGAGATGCAGCAGATCGGTGAGGCGCTGGGTCACGAGATCCTCGTCGCCGAACGGGACACCGACCTCTACCTCCTCGCGCGCCGCGCCACCCGGCTGACCCTTGCCGCGGAGATGCAGTGGCAACTGCTCCCCGGCCGCTCCGTGACACGGCCCGAATTCTCGCTCGGCGCCCATCTGGAACCGGCCTACGCGATCTTCGGCGACAACTTCGACTGGTCCGTGTCGGCCCACCACCTCACTCTCACCGTCAGCAACGGCATGGGTAAGGGGATGGAGGCAGCCCTGCTGACCAATCTCGTCGTCAACGCACTGCGCAACGCCCGGCGCGCCGGCCTGGACCTCGCCGGCCAGGCGAGCCTCGCCGACCAGGCCGTCTACGCCGAGTACCGGGGCGCGCTGCACGCAGCCGTCCTGCTGCTGCGCTTCGACCTGGCGACGGGCGAGGTCGAAGCCGTGGACGCCGGATCACCCCGTATGTGGCGGCTGAGGGAGCGGACCGTCGAGTCGCTCGGATTCGACGCGCAGCTTCCGCTCGGCATGTTCGAGGAGACGGAGTACGTGACGGAGCGCCTGCGGGTCGAACCGGGCGACCGGCTGCTGATCGGCAGCGACGGGGTGTACGACAGCGCCTCGCTGGCTGGTGAGCGCTACGGGGAACGCGCCCTCGCGCGCTCGCTGTCCGCGCACCGCCTGCTGCCCTCGGAGCAGGTACCGCTCGCGGTGCTCCGTGATCTGCGCTCCTACCGAGGCGACGCACCACTGGACGACGATGCCCTGGTCGTCTGCATGGACTGGTTCGGCAGGCAGTCCTCATCCGGCAATGGTTCTGCCTGACCTGCGGCTACTGGGGCCGGGTTGGGCGGCCGGTGTTCATCCGGTCGACCGCAAGGGTCTCGCGCCGCTGCTGTCCTGCGCCGCGGCCGCGTTACGGAAGGCCCTGAGGCCTTCCAGTAGTGCGCGCCGTGACTTGGCCGGCATGGCATCGATCTTGGACATCAGCACCTCTTCCCTGCGCATCCGCAGGTCGACGAGGTACGCCTTGCCGTGGCCGGTGAGGCGCAGCTCCAGCTCCCGACGGCTCACCGGGCTGGGGGCGCGCTCCACGAAACCCGTGGCCTGCAGCCGGTCGCACAGCCTGCTGACCGAGGGCGATGCCGAACCGAGGGCCTCGGCGAGCATCCGCAGATTGATGCCCTCCTCCCGGTCCAGGATGTAGAGCACCCGCAGCTGGGAAGGGGAGACCGGGCCCGTGGGCACGGCCTCGCGACCGTGTTCCCACAGGACTTCCAGGAGTTCGACGAATTCGGAACCCGCGCGGGCCGCTTCCCAGGACCGCTGGTCGGGTTCGGGGTTCAGGCCCATGGTGATGACACTCCGATCCGGCTACGCCTCACTCGTCCGTCTGGCCACCGGACCGGGCAAGCGAGCCGGGAATTCTACGCGCTCGTATGGAAAGCCAGGAAAAGGTTCCGGGACACGCGCGTGGCCCCAGACATCGTACCCCCGTCCGCAGCGGGTTCCGTGGTCCCGGGGAACCCCGGTATGTTTCCCTATGACAACAGTTGCCATGGAGTAGGGTTCAGCAGTCGATATCCGATGCGTGATCTTCGGCGGTCACCGCCGCTCCTGCCGCGACGGTTACCCTTCCCCCGCCTGGAGTACTGACACCCATGACGCACAGCCCGAACCTCGTCCTCACCGTCCGGCATCCGGCGGACTCCGTCGCAGTGCTCACCGTGACCGGGGAGATCGACGTGGACAGCGCGCCCGCTCTGCGGACCAAGGCCATGGAGCTGATCAGGCAGGGGAGACCACACATCGTGCTGGATATGGCGCCCGTGGAGTTCTGCGACTCCTCCGGCCTCAACACGATGATCGGCATTCTGCGCTATGCGAAGGACCGGCACGGCTCCCTGTCGCTGGTGG
The DNA here is from genome assembly GCF_042803195.1 of Streptomyces sp. NPDC057428. NCBI lineage: Bacteria > Bacillati > Actinomycetota > Actinomycetes > Kitasatosporales > Streptomycetaceae > Streptomyces > Streptomyces sp. NPDC057428. Next base: position 26,354 of record NZ_JBHVCT010000049.1, on the reverse strand, counting down.
CGACCCCGCCCCACGTCACGAGGCTGCTGGACGTCACGGGGGTGGGCGTCCTGATGCCGGTCCTTCCCACCGCGGCCGAGGCCCTGGAAGGCATCGTGACGCCCGGCGGGCACGGAACTGCCTGACGGAATCCCTCCTGGCTCCCACCCTGCGCCCTCCGGGAGGTAACCCGGGCCGGCAGGTGCGCCGTGAGGTCAGGGGTGCTCGAAGGCCTGGAGCACCCCTGCGACGGAGAAGCAGAGCGCCCCGGCGAGCGTGCCCCAATCAGCGATGTCGACGTTCACGAGGCTTCCCGTGGCGGGACGGGTGAACGCGGCCAGTGCCGAGACGAAGAAGAGGACGGACCCGAGCTGGTTGACCGCGACGATCCACCAGCCGAGTTCGCCGGGGAGGGCGCGCGGGCGTCCGTGGCAGACCTCGACCAGCGCGAGGTGGCCCGATACGAGGAACAGGACGCACCCGACCACGTCCGGCGCCCAGACCAGCCTGTCCACCTGCTGCACGGAAAGACCCTGCAGCAGGGAACTCACCAGGTCGACACCGAAGACCAGCGTTCCCACCAACAGCACGAAGGTGCTCAGCCAGTCGATGCGCGAGGGCTCGTAGCTCCACCATCTCCAGCTCTGCGAGGTGAGCCCCGCGGTTCCGCTGACCTTGCGCGGGGCGTTGACCGACTGGAGCAGAGAGGCGTAGCCGCCCGTGTTGAAGCACAAGCCCCCTACGAAGTAGATCCAGGCACCCGTCGCGTCACCCGGGCCGAACTGGGCCACCCCGGCGCCGAAGGCGAAGAAGCCCCCACCGACCGTGAAAGCGCTCGCGGCGACGGCGTTCAGCCTGCGGAGGCGGCGGACCGACATGCTGTCGGCCGTCCGGGAACGCGCTTCGTGCTCACCGGCGGCCCGCACGCCGAGCAGCCCGCGCTTGCGCGCCCGCCGCGACTCCCAGACGGCGGTGCCGCCGTCCGTGAGCCGCCAGGTCAGCCGGGTCGTGAACGGGCCCGCGCCCTCGGCGATCTCCTCGGTTCGGCTCACGCTGCGACCCTAACCGGCCCTCGGCGCACCGGCGTGGACATCCATCGCGCGCCTGACGTCACGGCCCTTCGCCGCTCCTCGCGTGCTGGTCCCCGGCTCGTTCAGCGGTCGTCGCCCAAGTGGCGGGGGAGCGTCGTGGCGGTGTCGAGGAAGAAGGAATCGATGCTCTGGACGGTCTCGATGAAGTCGTCGAGATTGACCGGCTTGGTGACGTAGGCGTTGGCGTGCTGGCGATAGGCGTCGTCGATGTCGTCGGGCGCGGCGGACGTGGTCAGCACGACGATGGGGATGCTCGACAGATCCGGGTCGTTCTTGAGGACGTTGAGCAGCTCGCGGCCGTTCATGCGGGGCATGTTCAGATCGAGCACGATCAGGTCGGGCCGGTCGGTCTGCGGGTCGCGGAGGTACTCCAGCGCCGCGACGCCGTCGTCGGCACGCTGGATCCCGCGTGCCATGCCCTGCTCGGTCATGGCCTCCTCGATGAGCATGGCGTCGGCCATGTCGTCCTCGACGAGCAGAACGGTGTAGGTGCGGGGGACGAGGCCGTTCATGAGGGGGCTCCGGGTCTGATGGTGGGGTGGCGGACGTGATGTGGGACGGGCGGTGAAGACGAGGCCGGGCCAGCGCTTGCGGGCGCCTTGGCGGCTGACGCCCCTTCTCCCGCGTCGGGCGCATGCACGCACAGGACTCCGACGTCAGCCTCGAGAACCTGCTGCGGCGCACAACGAACTCGCTGGGCCTGGCGGTGGAGGAGACCGGGGCGGTCATCACGCACGACCCACTGCCTGCCGTACACGGCGACCCGGCCCAGCTCGGGGTCCTCCTGCAGAACCTGATCTCCAACGCACCCTCGATACCACCCACACCCCGGGGACCCGCTTCGTCTTCACCCTCCCGCCGACCCGTTCGGACATGCGGGAGACGGGTTCCGAGGACTGAGAACTGCCCAGTGATCCCCTGGCGTGCGCACGATGGCAGGGATAGTGGTACGGCCCTCGGCGGACCTGGTGACCAGCCCGGGCACAGCTGGTCACCACCCCGCGAGGGTCCGGGTCGGCCCGGTCGCCGCCCGCCCGTGAGGCCCCGCACGGCGGGGCCTCACCGCTACCGTGCCTTCCCGAGTTCGGCATCAGTTCCCGGACGGAACTGGCCTCGCTCCTTCCGTCATGACACGGGCGCCGAGTAGATCATCCGGATCTCCGTCGTGCGGTAGCCGGCCCGGGAGAAAGCCGCTGCCATCGGGGCGTTGCCCGTATCGGTGGTGGCGGTGATCAGTTCCGCACCGGACTCGACCTGGACCCGGGTGATCTCTGCGAGGACGTCGTCGACGTATCCACGCCCACGGAACTCCGGAACGACACCCAGATAGCCGACGTTGCGGTTGTACGGCGTGGCCGACGGGACCGCGAGGCCCGCGATCTGGCCATCGGAGGTCCGGGCCAGCCGTCATCACTCCCGCTCGCCGGGGCAGCCGAGGTAGAAGTCCATCTCCTCCCGGGCGGTGGCCTCCGGGCCCAGGATCGCCAGATTGCGCCGGGTCTCACCGTCCAGGCTGCCCTCGGCGATCCGCCGGAACACGTCCAGGAACTCGTCGTCCGTCGCCTGGGTGAAGGTGAGCCTGCCGCTGGGCCGAGGTGTTCCTGCCTCGGGGCGCCACTCCAGGCGCAGGCGCTCCACCTCGTCCGTCAGTCCGGCGGCCAGCGCCGCTGTGCGGCGCCAGGCAAGGGCATCTGCCACGGCCGGATCCGAGCGCCAGTCGGGGCGCAACGTCAGGTTGTACAGCGGGAGTCTGGACGCGCCCTGCGCGGCGAACGCCCCGAGGCCCGCAGTCAGGAGCTCGGTGGCGAGTGCCGAAGGATCGGTGACGGAACCGTCCACGTGCAGACAGTCGAGGGCGATGGGGTGCGTACTGGAGGACTGCCCCCACCACAGCGCCCGGGCCACGACCCGGTCCTCCTCCTCGGCTATCCAGGTCCATTCCGGCCGGTACATAGGGACGCCGGAACCGAGAACGACCGGGCAACGCTTGATGACGAGCTCGTCGATCTCCGGCGTCTGCCGTCGCGCGCTGATCCACAGGGACTACAGGACCGGCCTTAGTCGCCGAGGATCCGTTCCCACAGCAGTCCGTCCCGCCAACTCCCGTCGAGGAGGATCGAGGAGTGCGCGACGCCGTACGGGCTGAACCCGTTGCGGCGCAACACTCTCTGCGACGGCAGATTCTCCAGATGGGTGGACGCCTCGGCGCGGTGCAGCCCGAGTTCGTCCGTCATCACGCTGAGGACAAGCCCGACAGCCTGACCGGCGTGCCCTTGATTCTGGGCGACGCTGCCGATCCAGTATCCGACCGAGCCACGGCGCAGGTGCGGCTGCTGCCGTATGCCTCCGACGGTGACCTGCCCGATCACCTGATCGTCGGCCAGCACGACGCCCGGCCAGACCGTGCCGGCCCGGTACGAGGCAAGTAGGCTGTCGATCCGCTCCGCCTGGCCCTCCGGGGTGAAGAACTCGGGAGGCTGGACCGGTTCCCACGGACGGAAAGCTTCGAGGTCCCGCATCCGGTGCCCAGCTATCGGGACTGCGTCCGTGGGCTCGATCAGGCGGATTCCGGTGCTGCTGCCCATGGGCTGATCCTCGTCGCGACGCATCGAATGAGACGACCAGCCTATGCGAGGCCGCTCATGCCTCCGATGCCGTCACACCCTACGTCCGCCGGGTCCGTGAGCGGACGTTCGCTGCGGCATGACCGGCTACGGCATTTCAGGCGCCCGGGGCTGTTGGGTGGTCCCCCGGAGGGGGCTGTGCTGGGCGGGAGGGGCGCGCACGACCTTCCTGGAGGCCGAGCTGGAGCCGCCCAAGATCGGGGTAGTGCGTGGTGCTCCCGCCGGCAGCGATGGTGCAGTTCCAGGTTTTTCCGGGGGAGTAGCGGCCGACCGTGTGTGCCGGCCCGTCCCGCCGGCGGCGCACACGAGGTGGTTCACGCGGCAGCGGCCCGCCGGCCTTCCCACGCGCATCGCCTGGCCCTGCCGCACGTGGTCGACGTATGCCGATGACCCGGCGTGCCGTTCCCGCGGTGGCCACCGTCCGGCGGCCGGTTCAGGATCCGCTGCCGTTGTCACTGCCGAGGGGCCAGGCCTCGATGTCGCGGTAGTGGATCGGCCCCCGACTGCGGCTGGTGTTGCTGCCGACCAGGTGAAGGCGCTCGGCGAGCCACGGGGTACCTCTGAAAGCGACGAACTCCGCGGCGATCTCCGCCGTCGAGGACAGATCGCCGCGGCGGGCCCGGGCCAGCGTCAGATGCGGCCGCAGCGGCCGGTCCTCGAAGGCGACGCCGCACTGCTTGACCACGGCGCGTACGTCGGCCGCGAGCACGTGAAGGCCGTCGAGGTCGCCGTCGATGCCGCTCCACAGGACCCGGTCGTCGAAGTGTCCGCTGCTCCGAAGCGCCAGCTTCGGTGCTCGATGTGCCGCAGCCAGGTCGGCCAGCGGCCGCCGCAGGAGGGGCACGGTCTCGACCGGCAGCTCGCCCAGGAATGCCAGAGTGATGTGCCAGTCCTCGATGCGGTTCCACCGCATCCGAGGGTGTGTGCCGTAGGCGGGGCGCAGTTCCCTGGCGAGCTCCTCCTTCGCGTGGTCGGGCGGGGCGAGGGCGATGAACACGCGCACGGTTGTAGGTCCGGTCTCTTCGTTCACACCGGACTTCGTACCCCATGAGGCTGGCCGGCGCGAAGCCCGGTGCGGGGCGTGCGCTCGCGTTGCGGGCGGGGAGAGGAGCCGCCGTCTCATGCGAGTGGGTTCGCCGGACGGGGTGTCGTGGACGAACGGCCCCTGTGACGTGGCACGTACCAGGCCCGGCCCGTTTGGGCGGCTTCCTCGGTGACTTCTGAAAATGTGGGCAGTCGGAACGAGACGCAAGACGTTTGCGCACCGGACGTGAGGAGCTGCCATGACCACCTTTGTCATCACCGTGCCCGGAACTTTCGTCACGGGCATCACGGACACCTCCCGTGCCGCTCTGGAGGGGAAGCTCGCTGCGCAGCACACGGATGTGAGTGAGAGCGAGGGGCTGGACCTGCTCACGCTCAACGTTGACGGCACCTTCTCCATTCGGCTCGAAGTCGATGCCTCCGACCGGTACGAGGCGGAACTGGAGGCCGTTGGGCTTGTCTCCACGGCCCTGCAGGAGACCGGGTACTCGGAGACGGATGCGCCGCTCGGATCGCCAGCCGTCACCGGGATCGAAAGCGACTTCTGACCGGCTGCGGGCCTCGCCCGAGGCCATGGCGGACGGCGGGCAGCCTGTGTGGTGGGCGCATGCCGGGTACTCCCGGCATGCGCCCGAAGCTGCCGCCTGACTCGTCTCCCCGCTACGGCGTGCATGGACGTCAGTGGTAGGCGTGGACGACTGCGTGCCCCTTGCCGCGGCCGATCATCCACTTGTTGACCGGGGTCGTGATCACGAAGGCGATCGTCAGGCCTCCCAGCAGTGCCCACCAGAACAGCCCGTCCGACACCAGCGCGTCCATCGCGCCCGGCACCAGGGCGATGATGCCGTTGTCCACGAGCTCCATCACGGCGATGGAGACGGTGTCGGCGGCAAGTGCGACCTTCAGGGCGGCCCTGAGGTCCAGGCCGGCTCCACGGATCGCGAACAGGGTGAAGGAATACCCGAAGATGAACGCGAGAGTGATCGCGAGGATCATGGTGGGCACGTTTCCCCACGTCAGAGCGGTGCCGATGACCATGCCGAGGATCTCGCCGATGGCGCAGCCGGTCAGGCAGTGCAGGGTTGCCTTCGCGGCGGATCCCCAGGTGACACGGCCTCTCAGGTGGTGTGCGTGCGCTGCGTGGCCGTCTGCGGTGCCGGTGTGGTGCGCACTGTCGTCCATGACCGTCTCCTATCGTGAGCTGCTTCTGCTCCGCATCCGGCGGATACACCAGGGTGAACAATATACCCCGGGGGGGTATTCCGGATCTTGGTGTGGTCCGTCGGTGGGACACCGGCGGCGGACGCCGCTGCTCGGTACGGCTCGAGATCGTGTTCCCGCGGAAGGAGGAGGCGGCCCATCCAGGCCCGCCTCCGGGGCAATGGGGCCGGGCACCATGATGCGTGGCCGATTGGACCCATCCGTAAGGCTGTTGAGTCCGAATGCATTGGGGGGTGGATCGGGCCGGCGGCGTTGCCGGACCTTTTCGGTGCACGCGTGGTGCGGAGTTCCAATGCACGCGTCGATGCGGAACCCGGCAATGTACGAGTCCTGTCGACGACCGGTCCGGCAGGCCCGACACAGGTGGAGAACCAGGTGCGCATGAGCGGCGCGGCGGCGGGCGACGTACAGGGAGACGGCATAGGCGACGCAGGTGACAGCCGGCGGGAGGCGGGCCCCCGGGGCGCTGACGTCCCGCAAGGTGTCCGGCCTTCTGCCGAGAGCGAAGGGAGCCCATCCGTGTCCGTGCCCGGTGACAGCTCGCGCCGGCCTGGCGCCGCGCGCACCGGTAGGCCCGTCTTCGTCGACGTCACGGGCAGGCGCAGTCGGACCTGGCGCCGCGCCGGGACCGTCACCGCGCTCTGCTGCGCCTGTTACGCCACGACCCTCGGCGTCGCCCTGGTCGGAGGTGACTCCAGCGCTCCGTTCCTGCAACTGCCGCGGGCGATGGGTCTGGAACGCGAGGGAGATGAGAAGCCGGCCGCCGGGGAGGACCAGGGCCGCCCGGTCCCGGCGACGAAACCCGTTCCGCGTGCGTCAGGGCATGCGCTGCCCGGCCGGACGCACCCCTCCGCCGTCGGCCGGTCCACCGAGCCCCTGCCGGTCGAGGCTTCCTCCGGACCCGCGGACGTCGCCTTAGCAGGCGCACGACCGACAGCTCCCTCCGGCGGTCGGCAGGACCCCGCCCCGTCGTCCGGGACGGGCGCGCAGGGAGGCGCGGGTGGTACGGGCGGCACGAGTGGTGGGCAACCCGCGAGCGATCCTTCCTCGGCCGCGCCGGGCGCCGGCGGCGACTCGGGATCCGGAAGCCCGTCCACCGGCGGGGCTGGCACGCAGGAGCCCGGGGGCGACGACGGCCCGGCTTCGTCCGACGGGCCGCTCGGGGGCCTGCTGGGTGGGCTTCTCGGCGGATTACTGGGGCGCGGCTGACCCGCTGCGAGGCCAGGTCGTCCGCGGCGACGGGCGTTCGGTCGGCCGACTCGGAGGGATGCGCCCGCACCCTGACAGGACTGCGGGCGCATCCCTCCACTCCCTCCGGCGGGGGCCCGGGGTCAGGCCGGGTTGTCGCCGTGGGTCAGGGTCTCCCAGGCCACGAAGAGGTTGTTGCTACCGGCGGGGCGGCTCTGCTCGGTCAGCCGCTGGGTGTTGGTCATCGCGATGCCGAGGCGGTTGTGCAGAGCGTTGTAGCCCACCTCGGTGACGGGTCCGAGGCCCAGGTGCAGCGAACCCCCGCAGAGTGAGCCGGGCACCGGTTCGCCGAGCTGGTACTTGGACTGGAAACCGAGCGCGTGCCGGAGCCGTTCGCCGACGTCCGTGCCGTAGAGGTCCTGCCCCTGGATCCGACTGGTCTCGGCGACGTGGGCGATCGCCGAGATTCCGTAGCCGGTGTGCGTGAAATCGCGGCAGGTCTCCTGGGTGAGTCCGGTGACGAACGTGGACTGGCCCTGCCAGTAACTGACGATCTTCGCGGTGGTGTCGAGGTTCTGGCTCGGAACGGTCTTGGGCAGGGCGCCGTCGGAGGCGAGGTAGACGTAGGCCGCGGTGCGGGTCCGGAACTTCTCCATGGCCTTGTCGTACGACGTCTTGTCCTCGAGGAAGACGGAGATGCCGACAGCGGCCTCCATCATCGACAGTTCCCAGTTGCCGTTGGAGTTGGATCCCTTGATGACGGTGGGCAGGTAGACGTCACGCAGCATGGTCGAGAAGCGTCCGGAGTTGGCCCATGTCCCGGTGTAGGTGTGCTTGATGATCTCGGCAGCCTTGGGCCACGAGGAGCCGGCCCAGCCGGTCTGCAGCGGGGCGTTGCTGTTGGTGTGGCTCTTGATGACCGCCGACCAGGCGTCCATCAGCTGGATGGACTTCTTCGCGTACCGCTCGTCACGCGTGATGTACCAGGCGAGGGCGTCGGTGTAGGCCGCTATCGCGTCCTCCCGCTCGTCCGTGCAGCCGTGGTTGGGATTGGAGTACGACCCGCACTCGACGGTCGCGCGAGGCTTGGGTGTGCGGTTCAGGTCGGCGTACTTGCTCGCCATCATCTGGTCGTACGCGCCTTTCCACGGCTGGGCGCCGGAGTTCACCTTGCCTCTGGTGAAGTCCAGTTGGGTCTGGGAGACCGTGACTCCCGGGTGCGTGAAGGCGGCCGGTGCGGCCTCGGCGCGGACGGCGCCGGGCCAGGAGAGGAAGCCTGCGATCAGAGAGGCCAGGGCGCCGGCCGCGACGGCGAGGAGGGCGGGACGGCGTCCGTGGCGGTGTACCGCGGGGGTGTCGGGCATGTGGGGGGCCATCCGTTCTTGTATGTGAACGTTGCACTGGCTGGTGAACACGCGCGCTGATCGGTGACCATAGGTACAGACCAGAACGCCGTCAAGGCCTCGAACTGAATGTGTCCGCCAACTGGCTTTGAGAGATCGGGACATGGGGTGCCCGAGCAGTCGTGCGGCTGAAGTGGGCCCTGCGCTCCGGGGCGACGTTCTGACGACCGACGGCACCATCTCCGGCGTCGGGAGAACGGGAAGCCGGCTCGAGGACGAAGGCACTCCCACAGGCCGGGAAATCGGTGGATCCGCGTGAGGCGAGCCGTTAGCCTCCGCCGGAGCGCGGTGCCGCGCGGGACGTGTCGGCGAGGGGAACCGAGCGTGGAGACAGAGGGTGTGCGGACCGATCGCCTGGGCTTGCTGCTCGACCAGTTCGACAAGGCCAGGGAGATGGCCCAGGTCCGGCTGACGGGGCTGGGCGACGAGGAGTACCTCTGGGAGCCGGTCGCCGGGTGCTGGTCGATCCGGCGCCGTGGTGAGGCGGTGACGCCCAGGGCGTACGGTCCTGGTGAGTGGGTGCTCGACCAGGGTGCGCCCGACATCCCGTCGAACGAGTACGCCGAGGTCGCCAGGCAGGCCGCCGGCGGCATGACGGTGGCCAAGATCGCCGAGGACTGGAGCGTGAGCAGCGAGCGGGTCCGGGAAGTGCTCGCCCACCCCGGTGAGCCGGAGCCCGACGAAGTGCCGCTCACCACCATCGCGTGGCGGCTGGGTCACCTGCACTCATGCTTCGCCGGCCAGTGGGAGTGGACGTTCGGCAGCCGCCGGCAGGAGCCGAAGCTTCTCGTGGACTTCACCCCCTTCGCGGCACTGGCACTCGACCGCTTCTGGATGCTGATCGACCGCTGGCGCGACGGCGTCGCCGCTGTCACGGAGGAGCAGCTCGACACGGTCGGTTTCTCCCAGTACCCCTACGGCTCCGATCCCGATGACCCGTTCGCCACGGTGCTTGCGGGCGCCAACCTCGAATTCATCCACCACATGTCCGAGATCGCCTTGCTGCGTGACCTGTCGCGGGCTCGCTTCGGCCCGCACAGGTGAGCCCGGGCGAACCGCGCGGCACATGCCCGGGCGTCTCGAACCTCACGGCCGTCGGCGTCGGGGGCCGTCGGGGCCACCCGTGCCGACGGCCGCGCCGCTGCCCGGCTGTACGGCTCGCGCATACGGTTCGCCGCCTGCCACCGGGTTCAGACCGCGCGCTGGCGGGCCCCGGGCTTCTTGGCTGCGCGCTTGCTGTTCGCGGTCTTCTTCGCGGGGATGGGGCGCGACGGCCCGGCCGCCGCTGCGGCCTTCTTTTCGCTGCCGGAGTCGGCCGTGGTGAGGGCCCCGGCGCTGTTCTCCAGGTGTGCACGCACGAACCACTGGAACTGTTCCAGGGAACGCAGGTGCTCGATCAGCAGGTCCTCCGTCACGGGGTCGACGGAGGCGGCCATCGCGGCTGCCTTCCTGTGGTCCTCGATGATGCCGGTGTAGACGAGGTCCAGTGCGCCGAGGTGGGCGATGGCGTCGGCCCTGCCCACGCTGTAGTCGTCCCAGGTCCGCTCGGCTACCAGCACGCCCGCGGTTCCCTGCGGCACGCCGCCCAGCGCCGAGATGCGCTCCGCGGTCGCGTCGGCCATGCCCCGCACAGCCAGGGTCTGCGGGTCGAGCATCTCGTGGACGGCGATGAAGTGTGGGCCCGTCACGTTCCAGTGGATGTGCTTCAAGGTGAGCGCCAGGTCGTTGAGTGAGTGCAGACGCATGCTCAGCAGGTCGATGACCTGCCCGCCCTCCCTCGTGGTCAGGCCGGGAACGGTGTAGCTGGGGGTGGGACTCTTCGGCGACATGATGCTCCTGGGTGGATGGAACGCTCTACCACCGTCATCTCCCACCGGGACCGTGGACGTCACGCTCATCCGCGTCGATTCCACTTGACCGGCCCTGTCGGAGGCCGCCGGGTCCGATGCGGTCGGCGGGGCGATTCACCGAGGGCACCGCAATGCCCGCACGGCGGGCTGCGATCGGGCAGGAGCGACAGCGCGTGTCGCACGCGCCGATAGGCCGAGCGTTCCCTGTCCGGGCCTTACGATCCGGGGCAGACGGCACATCGCGCGAGCAGGTTGTCCGGGCCGAGTTCCCCGAAGGGCAGTTCGAACGTCCGCGACCGGCACCGTGGCCGTGGACATACCACCGGCGATCGAGGGCAGAGGCACGCCGCCGGGACTTCCGCGGAAGCCGTCGCGGGGACCCTTTGCCCGGCGCCCGACCCGCAAGGAGGACCCGATGGCTCGCGCGGCTCTGTTCGATGTGGACGGAACTCTCGTGGACACCAACTACCTGCACGTCGGTGCCTGGTGGGAGGCGTTTCGGCAGGCAGGACACGACGTGCCCATGACCGAGGTGCACCAGGCCATCGGCCTGAGCTCCGCCGATCTGATCGAGCACATCCTGGGAGCTGGACGGGACCAGGCGCAGGACGCGCGGATCAGCAGCACGCACTCCGCGCTGTATGCGACGTACTTCGAGCGGCTGCCGGCCGTGAACGGTGCCGCGGCCCTGCTGCGGGCCCTCGCGGCGAGGGGCTGGAGGGTGGTTCTCGCCACCTCCGCGTCGGGTCCGGAACTCAAGGCGCTGCGGCGGGCGCTCGACGCCGACGATGCCATCACCGACACGGCGAGCGCGGACGATGTGGACCGGGGCAAGCCCGCCCCCACACCGATCCGGCATGCGATGGACCTCGCCGGCAGCACGGCTGAAGAGTCGGTGTACGTGGGTGACTCGGTGTGGGACATGCAAGCCGCGACCCGCGCTTCGGTTCCCGCCATCGCACTCCTGTCGGGGGGAATCGCCCGGGACGCGCTCGTGGAGGCAGGAGCGGCTGAGGTGTACGGCGACCCGGCAAACCTTCTCACGAACCTGGACCGCAGCGCTTTCACCCGTGTGGGTGCGGCAGGGTGAGTGCCACGCGTGAGGCGACGATCCGCTCGTGACTCGAACCTGTCACGGGCAGGAAGCGCACACACCCCCGCCACATGCGGGAGCCGCACCGGTTCAGAGGATCCGGTGCGGCGGGCCCCGCACCGAATTCAGGGCGGATTCAGGGCGGAGCCGTCGTGCCAGGCCTGTGGTCCACGTGCCCCGTCAGGTCGAGAGGCGGGAAAATCGGCCTCCGTGCGTGCGCCACGAAGCCGGTGACGCGCGGCGGCGGGAGCCGACTCCACGTCGCGGATGCCGGTGAACAGGCAGAGCGTGCAGGCGACGTCGCTCACTGTGCAATGTTCCGGTCACCGGCCTGCCTCACCTCTCGTCAGGGGCCTCGCCAGACATTCGCGAACGCCGAGCTCTCGATCGACCGACGCTGACGGACTGCCTCCAGCTCCATCACCGCGTCGTTCACCGCTGCCAGCACAGTCGTCACGGCCTCGTCGTCCAGGCCCGGCTCCTCGTCGGTCTGCTCGCCCGGGATACCCACGGCTGCGGCGAGGGCGGCGAGGACCGGCTCCTCGGCCTCCCACCGGTTCAGGGCCCGGCGACGGGAAGGGGTATCGGCGAGCTCCAGACGGTCCGCGCCGAACGACAAGCGGCCGCGGTGCTCCCTCGTCAGTCCACCGGCCTCCTCGAGGGCGGCCTGGTACGACGCTGCGAGATCGCGGCCGCGTCGCCACAGCCAGTCCTCGACATGCTCGTAGGGAGCCTGTCCGGTCAGTGCGGCCGACGCCTCACCCAGGAGGTGATCGTCCAGCTCTCCGTGCTCCGCGGGTACGATCCGATCACCGTCCAGGGCGACTGCCCGTGCCCCGATGAGATCGACCAGCTCGGCTCCCGCGAGCGCGAGCGACAGGTCACCCTGCCCGACGGAGTGCTTCGACCCCAGGTCCAAGGCGATGATGAATAGGTCCTTCGCCGTAGTCATGCACGGCTCCCCTCGGATTCGTCGGTGGTGTCAGGTCACCACCTGTTCGGCTTCCGCGTACGGAACACGCGGCGGCCCGGACGCCGGATCCGGCCACCGTCGCGGGTTCCGGACACGTCTCGATCGACAACCAGCCTGGAAGGCGAGGGATTCCCACGGCGTCACCTTCGTACCTGGCTCCAGTATTCCCCTGACAGCCGACGGCGGGGTCTCCGGCGACAGGTCCACCGGCAGTGCTACGGCCGTGGCCCCCCGCGACCGCCCGAAGGCGCGTCACAGGGGGCCACCGGTGGCGTCGGGGCGCGCGGTTCCCGTCCGGCCCGAGCCTGCGTGTCAGGCCTTGTCCTGCATGGAACGGCGGGCCGGATTGCTCTGCTCGGAGGCCTTGGGGTCCTTCTCGCCCGCCTTGGCGCGCACTCCCTTTTCGATGCGTCGGCCGATCGACTGGTCGACGTTCGACCAGTACTCGAAGGCCCTTCGCAGGATGGGCTCGGTGACGCCGTTGAGCAGGTGACCGACGACGTTGTCCACCAGCCGGTCCCGCGCCGCGTCGTCGAGGACATCACGCACCAGGGTGCCGGCCTGGCCCCAGTCGTCGTCCTCCGCGTGGTCGACGTAGGCCGCCCGGGTGATGTCCCCGTCGGCGTGCCAGCTCGGCGGGGACCCGTAGCGGGCGGTGTCGGCCGCCGGGCCGCCCTTGGAGTTCGGGGCGTAGACGGGATCGGTGGTCTTCCGGTACGCCATCGCCCCGTCCTTGGAGTAGGTGCGGACAGGCGCGACGGGCGCGTTGACGGGAAGTTGCTGGTAATTGGACCCGATGCGGTACCGGTGCGCGTCCGCGTACGAGAACAGCCGTGCCAGCAGCATGCGGTCCGGGCTGGGGCCGATGCCCGGGACCAGGTTGTTCGGCTGGAAGGCGGCCTGCTCGATCTCCGCGTGGTTGTCGGTGGGGTTACGGTCCAGCGTCATCCGTCCCACCTGGATCAGCGGGTAGTCGCCGTGCGGCCAGACCTTGGTCAGGTCGAACGGGTTGAAGCGGTAGTTCACCGCGTCCTCGTACGGCATGACCTGGACGTGCAGCGTCCAGCTGGGGAACTTGCCGTCCCGAATATGCTCGAACAGATCACGCATGTGGTAGTCGGTGTCCGCCGAGGCCATCTGGTCACCCTCGTGCTGGGTGAACGTCTCGACGCCCTGATCGGTCTTGAAGTGGTACTTCACCCAGAAGCGCTCGCCCTGCGCGTTGATCCACATGTACGTGTGGGAGGTGTAGCCGTTCATGTGGCGCCAGCTGCGCGGGATGCCGCGGTCACCCATCAGCCAGGTGACCTGGTGGGCCGACTCGGGTGAGAGCGTCCAGAAGTCCCACTGCATGTCGTGGTCGCGGAGGTTGCTGTCCGCACGGCGCTTCTGCGACCGGATGAAGTGCTGGAACTTCATCGGGTCCTTCACGAAGAACACGGGGGTGTTGTTACCCACCATGTCGTAGTTGCCCTCGGTGGTGTAGAACTTCACGGCGAAGCCGCGCGGGTCGCGCCAGGTGTCCGGGCTGCCCCGCTCACCCGCGACGGTGGAGAAACGGACCACGAGATCGGTCTTGGTGCCGGGCTGGAAGAGCGCCGCCTTGGTGTAGCGGCTGATGTCCTCGGTCACCTCGAAGTGCCCGAAGGCGCCGCTGCCCTTGGCATGCGGCTGACGTTCGGGGATTCGCTCCCGGTTGAACTGGGCCATCTGCTCGATCAGGTAGGAGTCCTGCAGCAGGATCGGTCCGCCCGGGCCGACGGTGAGCGAGTGTTCGTCGCTCTCCACCGGGATACCGGAGTCAGTGGTGGTCGGCTCGTGCGAGGTGTCGGTCACTTTCGTTCCCCTTCGCGGCGGGAATGGTGAGAGCGAAACGTCGATAGGGACCGCGCGCGCCGTGCCTGTCGACAATTCGTCCGCATCGACGTCGGGGCCGGGCGTGGACTCCCGAACGAGACGCTACGCCGACAGGTGGCCCTTCGCTCTCCGAACATGGCCGCACTTGTAACCCGGTATCAACACAGCCAAACGCGGAGAAGCGGGTCATCGGAAACCGAGGTTCCACATCCTCTTCGTGAGGCGGGCTCGACCGTTCGCCCTCCGGGAGAACACCCCGGCACCGGATCAGCCGGGAGCGGATCTCGGATGCCACCTGGAGGACTGCGGACCGGGCAGGCCGGCCGCGTGCGTGGTCAGGCCGGAGGGCGGCTGCCGCTGCTGGGTGCGTGGCTCAGGTACACGACGCAGAACAGATTGCGTCCGTGCAGAGGGCGGGGCGTAGCCGGGGATACGACTCCGCCGGCGACGTGGCGAGCACCAGGCCGAGGGCGCGGCCCGCCCCGGCGGCGTGGTCGAGCGTCCGCCACGGGAGTCCCGCCCGGCGTGCCCGGCGGTCAGGGGGAGACGTCGCTGCTCAGTGCCGCGATCCGGTGGTTTCAGCCGAGCAGCCGTACGCCCTCCGCCAATCGGCGCAGGTTCTGCGCGTATCCCTGGTCAGCCCGTGCCGTGAGCCTCGCGGATGTGAGCACGGGGAAGCGCCTGGTCCGCAGGACGCTGTGGCCACTCGACAGCAGCGCCGCGACCAGGGCATGGTCCTCGCCCGTCGCCAGCGCCGGGTAGCCGCCGCAGCGCAGATAGGCGTCAGCCCGCACACCGAGGTTGGCGCCGTGCACATGGGGGTGCGCGTCGGATCTCTCCGGATGCCGCCCCGCGGCCTCGTACGCCCTTATGTGATCGTGGATGGCCTCCTCGAGGACGGGCGGCCATCCGTGGGGGCGGACGGTGCCGACCACCGCGTCCCAGCCCTGTTCGGCGCAGGCCCGCTGATGGGCGAGCCAGCGGTGCGGGACCTCGCTGTCAGCATCGGTCGAGGCGATCCACACACTGCTTGGATCCAGTCCGAGCGTGCGCAGCGCCAGCGACACGCCCGCGGCTCTGGCCCGTCCGGGGCTGCGGCAGTCGAGCGGTGCGATCAACGCGCCGGCGCGACGCGCGACCGTGCGTGTGCCGTCCGTGCAGGCGTCCGCCGCGACCACGGTGAGCAGCCTGGTGGATGCGACGGCGGGGTGTCGGGCGGCCCGGGACACGGCGTCGAGGGCGGCGGGGAGCAGCGCCTCCTCGTCGTGCGCGGGGATCACCACGGCGATGGCCGCCGCCCCGGTCACACGAGCCCCTCGAAGTGGGCGGGTGAAGGCGGCGCGGCACCGCCCGGGATGATCCGGCTGAACGTCTGGAGGACGAAGTCCTCCTCGCTGTGATCGGCCCGCAGCAGAAGCCCGGGCTCACGGGCCAGCCGTTCCGCCAACTGTGCCCCCGTGTAGAGGTGCTCGGGCACCGGGTGGTTCCAGTGCACCGTGACCAGGGTTCCTCCGGGCTCGAGCGAGGCGGCGGTACGTGACAGCAGATCGTCCAGCCGGGTCTCGTCGAAGTAGTAAAGCAGTTCGGAGAGCACGACGAGGTCGAAGCGCTCCGCGGGCCACTCCTCGGGGACGACGAGCCGTGCGACCTTCACCCGGTCGAGGTCCGCGGTACGACGCCGGGCGGTGTCCACGGCGGACGCGACCCGGTCGACAGCGAGCAGACGCTCGCACCGCGGAGCCAGGAGGCGGGTCAACTCACCCACGGAACAGCCTGGCTCGAAGGCGCTACGGAACATGGCCCTGGGCAGCGAGGCGAGCGTCAGCGCGTACTTGCGCTGTTCGTACCAGCGCTCCTTCAGGTGCCAGGGGTCGTCCTCGCCCCGGTACATGCCGTCGAAGTAGCCCGCCGGGGTGCTCACAGGAACACCACTTCGCAAGGTCGCAGGTGGTGGGCGACCTCATCGGGCGGGAGGATGGCGGCTTCCGCCGGTCCTGGGCCCAGGGGCCGGATCTGTGAGGCGAACGCATCCACGGCATGCCGCTTGCGGGCCTGGATCCCCGCTGCCAGGGTGACCCGGGCTGCCCGGTCCCAGGGGACGCGGGGGTCGTCGGGGCGTGCCCAGTGCCACAGCCATACGGGGTACTCGGCGAAGGGCGCA
This sequence comes from Streptomyces sp. NPDC057428, assembly GCF_042803195.1. Lineage (NCBI taxonomy): Bacteria > Bacillati > Actinomycetota > Actinomycetes > Kitasatosporales > Streptomycetaceae > Streptomyces > Streptomyces sp. NPDC057428. The sequence continues at coordinate 9,870 of NZ_JBHVCT010000049.1, read as the reverse complement.
CCCACTGCGCGGGCCGCCTCCCGTGCGGAACGGCCCGTCGCCTCGTGGTCGCTGTGCAGGTCTGCCGTCCATGGCGCCGCCACGAGGACAGCGCCGGAGCAGAGCGGGACGAGAGCCTCTCTCAGTTGCTTTTCGTGGTCGCACACGTGGGAGTCGGGCAGGCGTAGGCGGACGATCTCCGGGTCCCCGGTGCCGAGCCGTTCGAGGGCGGTCCGGATCTCGCCGGCGCGGACCTCGGCGAGTTCGTGCGGGCTGAGCACCTCGCTGTCCGGGTGAGATCCCTCGCCGTCCGTGACCGACACCACGGTGAGGCGGTGGCCGGCGTCGGCGAGCCGTGCGAGTGCGCCACCGAGTCCGAGCACCTCGTCGTCCGGGTGGGCCGCCACGACGACGACCCTGCCGCGGGGCGGCAGCGGGAACTCGGCCATGCCCTCCCAGCCGCCCCACGCCCGCCAGATGCTCTCGGCGGTACCAGGGGCCTGGATTGCGTCCGCGTACGGCGTCCCGTCGCCCGTGCCCACGGTCACCGGTCCTCCCTGCCGCCGACGAGCGCGCCGAGTTCGGCGAGGTTGCGCTCGGCGTGGTGCTGGCGGATGTACACGGTGAGGTCGGCGACGTTGCGCGCGTGACGTCCGTCGTGACAGAGCGGCCCGGCGCCGGTGGCCCGGCCCACATGACCGAGTACGCGGTCGCACACGGCCTCGACCAGACCTCGTACCCGCAGGCTGCGCAGTCTCGCCCCGCCCTTGAGGTCCAGGGGGTCGGCGTCGATCTCGGCGGCAGCGGACTTCAGGAGCAGGCCGGCCGCGTGCAGGTCGATGTCCACGGCGCCGAGGTGTGCCTCGGTGTGAGGACCTCCGCCCCGGCGGACCGCTGTGCGCAGGGGGCGCGCCACGGCGTTCGCTCCTCCGAGCCAGCAGGCGGCGACGCCGATGCCACCATGCTGGAAGCCCGGCCGGTTCACATACTTCTCGACATCTCCGACCGGCTCCGCCGCAGCCGAGCGGAAACGCACGTCCGGCGTGTCCGAGCCGGCCATCCCGAGCGCCTGCCAGGTGCCCTCGACGGCCTCGTACGTCCCGTCGGCCAGCGGTACGGCGAAGAGTCGCCGGCCGTCCTCGGCATGAGCCGTGACCAGCGCGTGCGTGCAGCTGCGTGCACCTGAGCAGTACTGCTTGAGGCCGTTCACGCTCCATCGCCCCTCGGCGTCCCGTGCGGCCGAGAGGCGCTCACCGGGAGGCTCCGCCGCCCACACCCCCCAACGGCTCCCAGGCGTGGGGCCGGGGCCTCCCAGTTCGGCGAGGATCGCGAGCGCGTCGACGTGCCCCTCCACGAGCCGGGCGAGGCACAGATCGTCCTCGGCCACGGCCTGAAGAGCGGCGAGGCGTTCGGCGGTCGCCCCGCCCCCTGGCAGCGGGAAGCGCAACTCACGCGCCTCGATCGCGGCCACGGCGGCGGTGAACCGGGCCGAGGTCTCCGCGCGCAGGGAACGGGCATCGAAGTCGTCGGCCGTGCTGAGTGGCGGCGCGGCCTCGGGCACCACGGGGCGTCGCACTGCGTGCTCAGTCATCCACTCGTCCTCACTCCTTCCGAACGGCGCCCTCCGGGTGGGCCGCCCTCGCATCCTGTGCCCGGTGACGAGCGATCGATGCCGGACCGACCCGGGACGGCGCGCACGCCACGTGGCTTCCCTGTGCCGCGCGGGCCCGGCCCGTGAACATGAGATGAACATGTCCAACTCGCGGCGCCTACGCTCTCCTGCGCGCGCTGCGGGTATCGCGCGCGTTCCGGCAGGGAAGACGGAGGCCTGCGACGGCCGCCGCTGCGGCGTGATCGCCGCCAGGGCCCGGGAGAAGCGGCTCCCGGGCCGTGGGCGCACATCGATCAGGACGAGGCCGATGACTGACGGTGCCGCGCATGGGTCCACGATCTCCCTTGCGCGCTCCGGCAGCACGCTGGAAGGTCCGGACGTGGACGTGCGGCGGCGGCACCTCCCTCGCGGGCCGGTGGTGGCGACTGCGGGCGCGGGCAGCGACCAAACGCCGTCGAGGCGCTTCCGGGCGGGCGTGGATCCGGGGCCCCGCCGCGAAGGCGGGACATCGTGGCGCGACGGGTCCCTGACAATCGAGCCGTGGCCCCACCCGTCACATCGGGGCGGACGGAGCGACCGGCAGGGTGCACACCGAGTGGTTCCGCTCATCCCGTGACAAGTCACCGGGGCGACGCGCAGGACGGAGCACCTGGCCGCAGCTCACTGCGGCCCACCATGGCCTCGGCCCCGGCCGGTCGCTCTGAGCGCGGATCACTGCCGCTGGGCCGGGCCCGTACGGGCGGTTGCGGGTGCCTCCGGGCCGACTCCCGGGCACTCCGACCGCACGACCTCACGACAGGCGAACAACACGCCGACGATTCCCGAAGGCTTGACGATGCGCCCTGTCGATGTAGAGCTGGCAGGGGTGCGGTTGCCGGTGCCTCAGATCGATGTGAGAGATTGTCAATCCTCTTGTGCAGAACCGGTCGCCGGATCGGTGGCGAGAGGGGCGGGCGGATTGCAATTGCGCGGCCGAAGGGGCATGTCAACCTGCGGATGCGGCAGTTGTGTTGGGCTTACGGGACGCCTTGGTGGGCGTCCGGTGAGGCAAAGCGCCGGTGATAGCATCCCGGCATCTGTGATCTTGATCCACTTGACGCAGATGCTGATTTGCGATCGGCGGTGCGCTCTCCGGGTAACAGCGGGTGAACCGTGCCGACCGGCTGTGCTGCGGATCCTTGCGAGGTGTATCCGCAGCCGTCCGCATGCCATGCGCCGGGAAAGGTTTCCATGAATCGAGACGCACTTGTGTGGTGCTTGGTTGCGGTGGCGGCGATAGCCGTTGTCGCGATCGGGGCACTCGTCGCCCGTAACAGAGCACTGGGGGCGAAGAAGAAGCATACCGAGGCCGAACTCAGGCACCAGCTGCTCGCGGCGGAGAGCCACCTGCACTCGTCACGCGCCGAGCTGCAGAGGTTCCGGAACGAGCAGGAGGCCACCCTCCGCGAGGCCAAGGAGGCGGCGGAGGAGAACACCAAGGCCGTCCTCAAGGGTGCGGCCAGCTTCCTGCAGAGCCTCGCTGCCGAGCAGACCACACTGCTCGACGGCATCCAGCGCACATACGGCGGACACGCGGTCCTCAGCGACCTGCTGGACGTCAACCACGCCAACGCACAGATGGCGCGCAAGGCCCAGGGCATCGCGGTCATGTGCGGTGCGCCGCTCGGCCGTCGCAACAGGCCCGCCAGTGTCTACGACGTGGTGCGCAGTGCCCAGGGCCAGATCCGAAACTTCCACCGGGTCGCGATCATGCAGCAGACCGGTCTCGCCCTGAAGGCAAGCGCGGTCGCGCCCGTCGCCCTAGCCGTGGCGGAGTTGCTGGACAACGCTGCCAGCTTCTCGCAGCAGGACGCGCCGATCGAGGTCACGTTCCAGCGCGTCCAGAACAACCTGTGCATCGTCATCGACGACGCCGGCGTCAGCATGAACGACGAAGAGCGGCAGCGAGCGACCACGCTGCTCTCCGGAGAAGTCGCCCCCCGTCTGTCCCAGCTCGGGACGCAGCCCAAGTTCGGCTTCCCGGTCGTCGGCCTGATCGCGCGTCAGCACGGTTTCAAGGTCGACGTCACCGGAGTCTCCCGATACGGCGGCGTCAGGGCCGTCGTCCTCTTGCCTGAGGAGCTGTGGACCATGGAGGAGATACCGCCCGCCCAGGAGGCCCCGGTAAGCAACATCCGGCGCTCCACCGAGAGCCGGCCGGCTGCGACGTCGCGCACTATGCACGGCCTGCCCAAGCGCGGAGCACGCCAGGCGCCCATCGCGAGCGTCCCCGACCCCGACGCCACCTCGCCTGCGCCGCGGAGCCCGGGGGAGACGGGCCGTACCTCCGGGCGAAGCCTGGGGGCCTTCCAGCGCGGCACGCTCTCCGGCCGCAACCTCGACGCCACCTCCCTCGAAGGGTCCGAAGACGCATGACTGCAGACCTGTCGTGGATGCTCGAGGACATCGTGCACAACGTGCCCCGTGCACGGCACGCGGTCCTGCTGTCCGCGGACGGCCTTCCTCGCGGCGCGACGAAAGGCCTGGCCGAGAAGGACGTGCGTACCATCTCCGCCGCCATGGCCGGGATGCAGTCGCTCAGCCGGGCAACGGCCCACTTCGCCGGACCGGAGGAGGACCGGCGGTGGAACCAGACCATCATCGAGTTCTCGCACGGCTGGAGCTTCCTCATCGGGGCGGGGCAGGGCGCCTACCTCGCGGCCGCGGCCGCGCCCGATGTGGACATGCAGCAGATCTCCTTCCGTATGCACCGGCTCGTCGCCCGGCTCGGCAACAACCTCACCTCGCCGCCGAGGCTGAACAACGAGGACGCCGGAGGTGCGCGGGGGAGCGCCCCCCGGGGGGAGAACCCGGGTGACAAGGGATTCGTCCTCGGGGAGCTCGACCAGGTGATGTCCGAGGTCAAGGGAGCCCGTCACGCGGTGCTGCTGGGGTCGGACGGCCTTCCCCGCGGCGCGACCAACGGGATGAGCCGCGACCTCGCGGACACGATCTCCGCGGCCATGACGGGCATCCACGCCTACAGCCGGGTCACCTCCCAGTTCGCAGGGGTCCTGGAGGACGCGGAGTGGCGTCAGACGGTCATCGAGTTCCAGCACGGCTGGATCTTCCTGATGGCGGCCGGTCCCGGTGCCTTCCTGGCCGCTGCCGCCGAACACGACTGTGACATAGAGGAGTTCACCACGCGCCTGCACGAGGTGGTTCCCAGACTCACCGCGGCCGCCACACCGGCGAAGGGGGCAGGCCATGCCTGACGGGCCCGAGCAGGACGAAGAGCTGGAACTGACGTCTCCGTTAGTCCCCCTCTTCGTGATCACGAACGGACGAGCGCTCCCGCCGGACCACGAGTACGAGCACACGACGCTCGTGACGGCCGCGGCACAGGACGGACCGCTCGCAGCGCACACGCTGTCCCCGGAAGCGGGGCAGGTCATGGACCTGGTCGCCGACGGCTTCCTGTCCGTGGCCGAGGTGGCAGGGCACACGCACCTGCCCCTGGGCGTCGTCCGCATCCTGCTGGCGCAGTTGGAGGAGGACAGTCTCATCCTCGTGAGGAGACCGATACCACGCGCCGAACGTGTCGACAGAGAACTGGTCAGTGCCGTGCTCGAGGGCCTGAAGAATCGATTCGGAGCGTAACGCGTGTACCTGGATCCAGACGTCTCCCACGCGGTGAAGATCCTCATAGTGGGGCACTTCGGGGTCGGCAAGACCACCTGCATAGGCAGTCTCTCCGAGATCGAGCCCCTGCGGACCGAGGAGGAGATCACCGAGGCCAGCGTGGGCTTCGACGACCTGTCGGGCGTGCCGGACAAGAAGACCACCACCGTCGCCATGGACTTCGGGCGGCTGACCCTCAGTGACACCCTGGTGCTCTACCTCTTCGGAACGCCCGGCCAGGAGCGCTTCAAGGAGATGTGGGAAGAGCTCTCCCGGGGTGCTCTGGGCGCGCTGGTCCTCGTCGACCCGGAGCGACTGCACGAGTCGTTCCCCGTCCTCGACCTCGTCGAGCGTTTCGGTCTGACGTACGCCATCGCCGTGAACCACTTCGAGGGCACCACGGACTACCCGCTCGAAGAGGTGAGCGAGGCCCTCAACCTCACCGCCGATACCCCGGTCGTGAAGTGTGACGTCCGGGACGAGACCTCGTCGGCGCAGGCCCTCATCACCCTCGTGAAACACCTCATGTCCCAACTCGCCTAGGAGCGCTGGAATGCAACAGCCACCCGACCCTCAGATACCCCCCGGCTGCCCCGCGCACGGGAACATCCAGATGTACGGCCCCGCGTTCGGAGCCGACCCCGAGGGCCACTACGCACAACTGCGGTCGTCCGGTCCCAGTGCGCCCGTGGACATCGCCCCCGACGTCCAGGCCGAGCTCGTCACCAGCTACGACGCCGCACTGTACGTCCTCCAGAACCCCGCCTCGTTCGTGCGCGACTCCCGTCGCTGGAACGCCCTCAACGAGGGGCGCGTCCCGGCCGACAGCCCGGCGCTGCCCATGATGGGATACCGCCCCAACGCGCTCTTCAGCGACGGCGCGGCACATGCCCGACTGCGCCAAGCCGTCACGGACAGTCTCGCCACGGTCAACGAGCACCAGCTCATCAGGCAGACACAGCAGTCCGCCAACTACCTGATCAGCCAGTTCAGTACGGACATCCGTGGCCAGGCAGAGCTGATGGCCGAGTACGCGCAGCCGCTGCCCCTCCTGGTCTTCAGCGACCTGTTCGGCTGCCCGCCCGAGATCGGCGACCGCGTCATCTCCGGGATCAGCGGCATCTTCGAGGGCACCCCCGGGGCGGACGAGGTCCTTGGCGGAGCGCTCACCGAGCTGATCACCCTCAAGCGACGCCGGCCCGCCGCTGACCTGACGACGCGTCTGATGGAGCACCCTGCCCAGCTGAGCGACGAGGAGGTGCTGCACCAGCTGGTGACCCTGCTCTCCGGCGGCACCGCGCCGCTGGCCGCGGCCATCGGGACCAGCAGCGCCCTGTACCTCGGCGAGGACTGGCAGGTCGGCCTCCCGGTCGAGGACGCAGTGTCCCAGACCCTCTGGAACTATGCGCCGATCGCCAACTACGCTGCGCACTACCCGACTCACGATGTCGAAATTGGTGGCAGGGTGGTCCGGGCCAATGACCCGATCCTGATCTCGTTCGCCGCCGCGAATACGGACCCCAAGCTGTCCGAGCACCGCGAACAGCTCAGCGCCAAGGCGCACTTGGCGTTCGGAGCGGGCCCGCACGCCTGCCCCGCCAAGGACCCGGCTTTCATGATCGCCGTGACTGCCGTCGAAGCGCTGCTCAACCGGCTTCCCGACGTCGAGATGCGTGTCCCCTTCAAGGCGCTCACCTGGGCGCCGAGCCCGTGGAGCCGCTCGCTGGTCACCCTCCCGATCCGCTTCTCCCCACGGGTGGTTCCTCACGCCGCCCAGCCGGCCGGATCGAGCGCCGGCCAGGTGCAGCAGCAGGCAGTCCCTGTCTCGCCCTCGACCTCGGGACCTTCGCAATCGGGCACCGGTGTCGCACCGCAGCCCAAGGGAGGCCTCTTCACCCGCTTCCTGGCCTGGACCAGGGGCGAGTGAGGCGAGAGTGATTTAAGTAACCTCCTGAGTACTCAGTGGTAGTGGATGCAATAACGATCATGTGGGTATGCATGGCGGCTGGTTCTCAGAAAGGAGCCGCCATCATGGTGGTTACCACAACTCCGTCATACGACCGCCGGGCGTCCGCCTCCCTCTTCTCCCGTCTGCGGACGGCCGGAGGGCAGGCTGACCCCTTCCCGATATACGCCGAACTCCTCGCGCGAGGCGAAGTGGTGCCCGCACCCTGGGGTGGCTCCGTCGTCACGGGCTTCGCGGCTTGCGATCAGGTCCTGCGCAGCCGTCAATGGCTGGAGCCCGACCGGAGTTGGCGGGAACGTCAGGGTCCGGGGACGCGCTGGAACGCTCCCTCCTCACGCGAGATGAGCCATACGCTCGCTGCGCTCAACCCCCCGGACCACGGCAGGGTGCGACGGGCCGCGGGTACCTTCGACCGCGCCACCGTGGAGCGCATCGGCCGGAATGTGAGCCGGACCGCGGACCAGCTCCTCGACGCCTTCACGGAGCGAATACGCTCCGGCGAGGCGGACTTCTCGGAGCTGGTCTGCGAGGAGCTGCCGGTCGCCACCATAGGTGACTGGCTCGGACTGCCGCAGGCTGACTGGCCCCGCCTCCGACAGCTGACTCACGATCAGGTCTTCACCCAGGAACTGCTGCCCTCGGCCAGCCAACTGGCTCTGTCCGACACGGCCACGGCCGAACTCCGCACCTACTTCATGGACGTGGTGCGTGATCGGCGCTCCCGCCCGGGTGACGATCCCGTCACGCGGTGGATCCAGGCATGGGACGCGATCGAGCCCGACCAGGACAAGGCCGACGAGGCGGTGTACTTCCTGGTGCTGTTCGTCCTGCTGGCAGCCCTGGAGACCACTGCGACCCTCCTATCGACGATGACACTCCGGCTCGTCGAGAGCCCGGAACGCTGGGACATGATCGCCGACGACCCCGGCCTCGTACCGGGGTTCGTGGAGGAGACGCTCCGCTACGACCCGCCCACCCACGTGATCAGCAGGGTCGCCTCGCAGGATTCCGTGCTGGGAGGTGTCGAGATCCGCCGCGACGAGATGGTCCACCTCATGGTCGGAGCGGCGCACCGGGACCCGGCCAGACACAGCGACCCGGACCGGTTCGACCCCGAACGGGCCCCCGGCCACCTCGCGTTCAGCGGCGGCATCCACTACTGCCTGGGCGCTCCGCTGGCCCGTCTCGAAGCGCAGACCCTTCTCCGTCAGCTGATCCGGCGCCTTCCCCGCCTCACCCTCGTACGCCCCCCGTCGATGGCGCCCCGTGTGGCGTTCCGGCGCCTGCTGAACCTGGACGTAGCACTCGCATGACCGAAATCGACCCCACCCCCACCCCCGTACGCTCCCGGACCGCTCCCAAGGCGATACTCGCCGAGCAGGTCGGTCCTGTGCTGCACGTCCGCCTCAACCCCTGGGGGCAGGACGACACGCTGGACGCCGCGGTCCTCGACGACCTCGCCGGCCTGCTCGACGACCTCCACGAGAGACCCGACGTCCGGATCCTGACACTGTCGTCACTGGGGACGGACTTCTGTCTGGGCGCCGACCGCACGGAGTACCAGGAAACGCTGGCCGCCGATCCGTCCGGAGTGGCTCTGCGGCGCGTGGCCGACAAAGCTCACCGCCTCTGCCAGGCTCTGGAGAACACGCACGCGGTCACCATCGCCCGGTTGCACGGGCGGGTCATCGGCGCCGGCCTCGCGCTCGCCTCCTTCTGCGATCTGCGCGCCGGTGCCGACACCAGCCGCTTCCGTATGCCGGAGGTCGGCATAGGGCTGCCGCCGGCGTGGGGCGGAGCGATGGGCCGTCTGGTCTCCGAGGCGGGCGCCTCCAGGATTCGCGAGCTCATGCTCACGTGCGACGTCTTCGACGCCGACACGGCCCACCGCATCGGCCTGCTCCACCGGACGGCCCCGCTCGACCAGCTGGACAAGGTGATCGACTCCTGGACCAGACCCCTCGTCCGACGCTCGCCGGAAGCCCTCGTCCTGACCAAACGGATGCTGGCCGGCTTCGCACGGGCGGACAGGACGGCGGACGTCTCCCTGCTCGACTCCCATCTTCTGGCAGCTTCTCTCCATCAGCACGCGAGGGGCTGACCCCTCCCGGACCGAGGTGAGCGTCCGGCCGGCCACGGACGGCCGAGGCATCGGCCTCGCCGGATGCCTCGGCGCGTCCGACGGGCACCGTGCGCAGCGGCGAGGTGCCCGACCACGCATGATCGCGTCGGGCGCCTCGGCGCTGGCCGGTGGTGCAGGCGGCTAGCCCCGCTAGCCCCCGCTAGCCCGCATCCACGAGGGTGCGGCCGTCGGCCGGCACGCGTGAGGCGATGCCGCCCGCGTAGGCGGACTCCACGCGGTTCTGTTCGGACGCGTTGGGAACCGCGTTCCGGCAAGCGGTGCCGGCGCTCGATCCGGACATCAGCTGGGAGCAAGGACCGGGTTCGGTGTCCGGCAGCCCGGGGCTGTGGCCGATCTCGTGAGCCGTGACGCGGGTCTTGTCGTAGCCCTGTGACACCGCATAAGGAGTGCGGCATTGCTGTTCCTTCACTCATGGCCCGGGTTCCGCAGCTCAGTGGGTGTCCGATGAGTCGAATTGGGCATCAGCGCAGGTCAGCGAGTTTCGGCTAGTGGCGGGAGCCGGTATCGCCT
>NZ_JBHVCT010000048.1:0-50354 GCF_042803195.1 Streptomyces sp. NPDC057428 | reverse complement strand
CTCGCCCGGGTCGGCTCGGCCGAGACGTGGGCGGCCTGGTAGTGGAGGATGGAAAGCAGATCCTTCTCCGCGAAGCGGCCGGTGACCGCCGCCGTGCCGAGCGCCCGGTCGACCTCAGCGGTGGAGTAGAGCTTGGCCAGAGCGACAGCCTCGGCCATCTTGGCCTTGACCCGGCGAGTGCCGGCCGCGGCGGCCTCGACGAGCCAGCTGGCCGCCCCGGGGCCCAGCATGAGGAAGGCGGCCTCGTCGGAGTTGGTGGCCTTGGGGGTGCGGTCGCCGTCCTTGTTCTCGCGCGGCGGATAGTGGGCATCGTCGATCACTGGGCTGCCCGGAGTGCCGCGCGGGTGGCGGGCGACCTCACGGGCCGTGCCGTCCGCGGCGACCGCAGTGACGATCAGCTCGTCGCCGTGGAAACGGGCCCAGACCCGAGTGTCGATCAGCTCGTGCGGGACGGAGTAACGCACGGACTCCACCGACACCGTCGAGTTCCACGTCACCCGCCGTGTCGTGCCGAACGCCGCGCTGAAGGGTTCCTTGGGCAACGGGTGCAGCCGGCTCGCTTCCTCGGCGAGCATCTCGACGGGCTTGCGCCGCGTCTCGCGGTGGACCCGGTTGTTGACCTCGTCACAGAACTCCCGGCAGGCCCGCTCCAATTGAGCGAAACTCCCGTAGGAATCCAGGAGGTTGACATCCTTGGGGACGAGGTCTGCCTTCGCGATGCGGACGGTCGACTCGCTGCCGCCCTTGGTCTCCGGGTCGGCCGGGACACAGGTGCGGATCGTCATGCCGTAGTGCCGACCAACCTCGACGATGTCGGGGTTACGGACCGCGATCCCCGCGATGTGGTCGGTGGTGACGGTCTTCTCGTTGTCGGTCAGCGCGAAGGAGGGAGCCCCGCCGATCCGCCGCAGCGTGGCGTCCAGACAGGCCACGACCGTCGGCAGCGTCTTGTCCAGCACCGGGATCACCACCCGGAAACGGGACCAGGCCAGCCAGACGCACCACAGCGTGGTCTGCCGTCCCGCGATTACCGGGCCGTCGCCCCAGTCCCACTGCAGCCAGAGCCCCGGCTCGGTGATCCACGGCCGGTAGATCCGCCGCTGTCCGGCCCGGTACTGGGCCTTCGCCTCGGCGACCGTGCGGCGGGTCGTGCGCTCACCGCCGTCGAAACCCATCGCGGTGAGCCGCCGGTGGACCACGTCCGCGCGGATCTTGCCGTGCGAGCGGACGACCAGTTCCTCGATCTTGGGCAGGTAGTCGTCGATCGCGCGGGCCCGGTGCCGGCGCTGGTCGGGGTGCTGCCCGGCGGCCCGCATCTTCACATATCGGGCCACCGTGTGGTGGTCGCACCCGGCCAGCTCGGCCGCCGCGCGGTAACTGCCCGTGAGGTCGTATGCCTCAAGGATTTCCATGATCTCCCTGCTCTTCTTCACCCGCTCGAGCATCGCCGAGCAGGACCTGTCGGGGCGAGCGGGGAGATATCTGGCCGTACGCGGGGAATCCCGAGGCCGTCACTGGGGCCGTAAATGGCCGCCTATGGGGAGCTTGCCATGGCCGCTGTCACGGACCGGCGCCAGCCGGTAGATGCCCGCGTCGAGTTCGGCCCGGACCTCGGGCCAGTGAACTGCGATCCACGGCCGCAACTCAGCCGTGGACATGCCGTCCACCCCGGGAGCACCCCGGTTCATTTCAACGCGGTTGAGCGCCGCGAGCAGGTTCTCCCTGGAGAGCATCCGCTCCCACAGCGAGGACTCCCGCTCCCGGTGAACGTCCTCCGTGGAGTGCGCCGACCGGCCACTACGCTCCGCCAGGACACTCCCGGAATGCACCGGTCCCTCCCCGGTCGGCACCGCCGAAGCGGACTTGCTGCGGTCCACGTGACCAGCACGAGCAACCACCACATCACCCGTTCCACTCGATGTTCGGCCCTTCCCAGCCGCCCTGCTCATCCCGGCTGGTACTACGACCTCTGCTGACTTCTGCCCGGTCAGAACCGACCTTCCAGCCCGCTCCGTCGGCGCGGCGACGTGTCCAGCACAACCGACACCCGGACAGATCTCCCCAGGTAAGAACGATCACTGTCCCTGGATCCCCGCCGCGTTTACGCACTGGCCTTCTTGGTGGAGACGGGCATCACCTTCCGTTGCAGGCTCACCCGACCAGCACGCCTCATACACGGTTCGTGTTCCTCGGTACCCAGGTCTCGCCTCGGGCTTCCTCCAGACCCCACCTCACGATGACGCCCTTGCCTCCGGCTCGGGGTTAGCACCACCTCTTCCCCCAGGGGACTTCCACCCCCAAGCAATCGCCCATGCTGGGCGCACAACGACGAAGGGCCGCACCCAAGGGTGCGGCCCTTCACCTAGCTCTACTGAGCTGTGCCCTTAGGCAGCAACGACCTCGATGCCGAGCTTCGCGGCAACCTCGGGGTGCAGCCGGACGGACACCTGGTGCCCGCCGAGCGTCTTGATCGGCGAGCCGAGCTCGACGCGACGCTTGTCGACGTCCGGGCCACCGGCAGACTTGATCGCCGAAGCGATGTCAGCCGGGGTGACGGAGCCGAAGAGGCGGCCGGCGTCGCCGGAGCGAACAGCCAGCCGGACCTTGACGGCTTCGAGCTTGGCCTTGATCTCGTTGGCCTGCTCGATCGTCGCGATCTCGTGGATCTTGCGGGCGCGGCGGATCTGCGCCACGTCCTTCTCGCCACCCTTGGTCCAGCGAATGGCAAAGCCACGCGGAACCAGGTAGTTACGGGCGTACCCGTCCTTGACGTCCACGACGTCACCTGCGGCGCCGAGGCCAGTGACCTCGTGAGTGAGGATGATCTTCATTATTCGGTCACCCTTCCCTTATCGCGCGGTGGACGTGTAGGGCAGCAGCGCCATCTCACGGCTGTTCTTGACTGCCGTGGCGACGTCACGCTGGTGCTGCGTGCAGTTGCCGGTGACGCGGCGGGCACGGATCTTGCCACGGTCGGAAATGAACTTCCGCAGCATGTTCGTGTCCTTGTAGTCCACGTACTGGGTCTTGTCCTTGCAGAACGCGCAGACCTTCTTCTTAGGCTTGCGCACAGGCGGCTTCGCCATTGTGTCTCTCCTGTGTGATCAAGAAGTGGGGGTACGAGCAGCCCTAGAAGGGAGGCTCGTCCGAGTAGCCGCCGCCAGAACCACCAGATCCGCCGGAACCGCCGGAGCTTCCGCCCCAACCGCCTCCGCCGCCCTGCTGTGCCCCGCCTTGCTGACCGCCGGCCGGCGCGCTGGTGGCCCACGGGTCGTCGGCGGGAGCACCGCCGCCGCCCTGCTGGCCGCCACCACCGGGACCGCCGCCCCAGTTGCCGCCGCCCTGCTGGCCACCGCCGTATCCACCCTGGCCGCCGCCCTGGCCACCGCGACCCGTGGTCTTGGTGACCTTGGCCGTGGCGCTCTTCAGGCTGGGACCGACTTCCTCGACGTCCAGTTCGTAGACCGTGCGCTTGACGCCCTCACGGTCCTCGTAGGACCGCTGCTTCAACCGGCCCTGCACGACGACGCGCATGCCTCGCTGAAGCGACTCCGCGACGTTCTCCGCCGCCTGACGCCAGACCGAGCAGGTGAGGAACAGGCCTTCGCCGTCCTTCCACTCATTGGTCTGCCGGTCGAAGATGCGGGGAGTGGACGCGACACGGAACTTCGCGACCGCCGCACCGGACGGGGTGAAGCGCAGCTCGGGGTCGTCGACGAGATTGCCGACGACCGTGATGACGGTCTCGCCTGCCATGGGTGAACCTCTCGGCGGGGATTGCTTCTGGCTGCTTGCTACTCGAACCCGAAAACCGCTGAGCTAGATGCTCAGTGGGTCTCGGGACGGAGGACCTTGGTCCGGAGGACCGACTCGTTCAGGTTCATCTGTCGGTCGAGCTCCTTGACGACCGCAGGCTCGGCCTGCAGGTCGATGACCGAGTAGATGCCCTCAGGCTTCTTCTTGATCTCGTAAGAGAGACGACGACGGCCCCAGGTGTCGACCTTCTCGACCTTTCCGCTGCCCTCACGGACGACGGAGAGGAAGTTCTCGATCAGCGGGGAGACAGCTCGCTCCTCGAGATCGGGGTCGAGGATGACCATCACTTCGTAGTGACGCATGTGGAACCCACCTCCTTTGGACTCAGCGGCCACGGTCGTTCCGTGGCAGGAGGGTCGTGATGCGTAAGCAACAGTGTCTCCGAGTAAAACAGCCGCCACTGACAGCGCCCGTCTTCGATGATCGAGGGGAGCTGCTGTGCTGGCTCAGGGCAGACACGGGTGCAGACCGTACAGAGTACCCGCAGACGGGCTTCCGGTTGAAATCCGGTGTTCAGGGCGCACAATCGAAACAGTCACGGTGTGATCGGCACAACATCGCACCGCTCTTCTGCCAGGAGGTGCTCCATGGCGCAGACAATGCGGTCGCCCGGTGGCCGAACCGCTCCCAGCCACGTGGCCAACGCCCGCCCCGCCAACGGTTCGCTGTTCGCCACGGACGGCAGGCCCCACCCGCTCCAGGAAGCGCTGATGGCGGTCACAGGGGTGCTGGGCGTCCTCGCCTTCGTGGCGGCGCAGTTCCACAGCCTGCACCTGCTCAGTTCGTGGGCGGGCCTGATCGGCCTGCTCGTGGGCGCCTACGGGCAGTACCACTCCAGGACCACCTGGCAGCGATTCGGCTTCATCATGGGCATGGGCTCCTCCGCCGTCGGTTTCTACCTCGGGATGGCGCACGGAGGCCTCTTCGGCGGCGTCATCACCTGACCGGCAGAACCTCGGCCGACTCCGGTCGGCCACCCCTCGCAGCGCTCCAGCAGGCCATGCGGCGAGGCGGCAGCCCGGTTCGGTCCCGACGGGGCCGGGCCGGGTGCCCGTCGGCCACAGTAGGCTTCGGCGCGAGAGCCGGAGCCCCTGACCGATGGGGACACACCTGCCGAGGAGCGCCCCAGCATGAGCCTGACCCTGAGGACCATCAGCCGAGAACAGCATCTGGCCTACATCCAGAGCCTCCCCTCGGCCAGTCACTGCCAGGTCCCGGCGTGGGCTGATGTGAAGACCGAGTGGCGTTCGGAGAACCTCGGATGGTTCGACAAGAGCGGCGAGATGGTCGGCGCCGGCCTGGTGCTCTACCGTCAGCTGCCCAAGATCAAGCGCTATCTGGCCTACCTTCCCGAGGGCCCGGTCATCAACTGGTACGCCCCGAACCTGGACGAGTGGCTCCAGCCGATGCTCGCCCACCTGAAGCAGCAGGGCGCCTTCTCGGTGAAGATGGGTCCGCCCGTGGTCATCCGGCGCTGGGACTCTGCCGCCATCAAGTCGGGCATCCAGGATCCCGACGTGAAGCGCCTCCGTGACGTCGAGGCGAGCCACATCGAGCCCCGCGCCTTCGAGGTCTCCGACCGGCTGCGGAAAATGGGCTGGCAGCAGGGCGAGGACGGCGGTGCCGGGTTCGGTGACGTGCAGCCCCGATACGTCTTCCAGGTGCCGCTGGCCAACCGCTCCCTCGAGGACGTGCTGAAGGGCTTCAACCAGCTCTGGCGACGCAACATCAAGAAGGCCGACAAGGCCGGCGTCGAGGTCGTCCAAGCCGGCTACGAAGACCTCGCCGAGTGGCAGCGGCTGTACGAGATCACCGCCGTGCGCGACCACTTCAGGCCGCGCCCGCTCTCGTACTTCCAGCAGATGTGGACGGTGCTCAACTCCGAGGACCCCAACCGCATGCGGCTGTACTTCGCCCGGCACAACGGAGTGAACCTGTCGGCCGCCACCATGCTCGTCGTCGGTGGGCACGTCTGGTACTCCTACGGCGCCTCCGACAACATCGGGCGCGAAGTCCGCCCCTCCAACGCCATGCAGTGGCGGATGCTCCGCGACTCGTATGCCATGGGCGCGACCGTCTACGACCTGCGCGGCATCAGCGACTCGCTGGACGAGACCGACCACCTCTTCGGACTGATCCAGTTCAAGGTGGGCACCGGCGGCGAAGCCGTCGAGTACATCGGCGAATGGGACTTCCCCCTCAACAAGCTGCTGCACAAGGCGCTCGATATGTACATGTCGCGCCGCTAGGCACACCCCGCTCACGATCACCACCAGCTCCTCTCCCTCATCTCACTTACACCGCAGCCACCAGAAAGGTTCCGGGCCGGCCATGGCGCTCTCCCTCTACGTCGACACCGCGCGCTGGCGGGCGCACCAGAAGTCCGTGCTGGACCAGTTCCAGGGGCTCGTCCCCGTCTGCAAGGGCAACGGGTACGGCTTCGGACACGAGCGGCTCGCCGACGAGGCGATCCGCTTCGGGTCCGACACCCTGGCCGTCGGCACCACGTACGAGGCCGCCCGCATCAAGGACTGGTTCAGCGGCGATCTGCTGGTGCTCACCCCCTTCCGCAGGGGTGAGGAGCCGGTGCCGCTGCCCGACCGTGCCATCCGCTCCGTCTCCTCCGTGGACGGCGTACACGCCCTGGTGGGTGCGCGGGTGGTCATCGAGTGCATGAGTTCGATGAAGCGCCACGGGGTGAAGGAGGAGGAGCTCGGCCAGCTGCACGCGGCGATCGAGGACGTGCGTCTGGAGGGTTTCGCCCTGCACCTCCCGCTCGACCGCACGGACGGCTCGGACGCGGTCGAGGAGGTCATCACCTGGATGGACCGCCTCCGCGCCGCCCGGCTGCCCCTGCACACGATGTTCGTCAGCCACCTGCGCGCCGAGGAGCTGGCCCGCCTGCAGCAGCAGTTCCCGCAGACCCGCTTCCGCGCGCGCATAGGCACGCGGCTGTGGCTCGGCGACCACGAGGCGACCGAGTACCGCGGCGCCGTGCTCGACGTCACGCGCGTCGTGAAGGGCGACCGGTTCGGCTACCGCCAGCAGAAGGCCGCTTCCGACGGGTGGCTCGTCGTCGTCGCCGGCGGAACTTCCCACGGCGTCGGCCTGGAGGCGCCGAAGGCCCTGCACGGCGTGATGCCGCGCGCCAAGGGCGTCGCACGTGCGGGGCTGGCCACCGTCAACCGCAACCTGTCGCCCTTCGTCTGGGCGGGTAAGCAGCGCTGGTTCGCCGAGCCGCCGCACATGCAGGTGTCGATCCTCTTCGTGCCCTCGGACGCTCAGGAGCCGAGGGTCGGCGACGAACTGGTGGCCCATCTGCGCCACACGACCACCCAGTTCGACCGCCTCGTGGACCGGTAGACCGGCAGCAGGTCTCCCTCAGTCGGAGGCCGCCCTGCCCGCAGTGCCCCACTCCACCCGCGGTCCCTCGACCGCGGGTGCGGTGTTTCCGGCCGGACGGCTGTCCGCCGGACCCGCGAGGGCGACCTTGTCGGGTGCGCCGTCGAGCACACCGCCCGACGGGTCGTCGGCCCCGTCGCGCCGCACAGGGTCCCTCTCCGGCCTCAGGACGTCCCTGACCACCAGGGCGCACAGGTAGAGCGTTCCCACCAGGTGCAGGAGGATCGCGACCTGGTAACCCTCCTGCGGCAGCCCTTGGTGCTTGTCCCCGCTCGTCGTGTACGCGAGGTAGAACCAGATGCCCAGGAAGTACGCGACCTCGCAGGCCTGCCAGACGAGGAAGTCGCGCCAGCGTGGCCTCGCCAGTGCGGCCAGCGGGATCAGCCAGAGGACGTACTGCGGCGAGTAGACCTTGTTCGTCAGGATGAACGCGGCCACCACGAGGAACGCGAGCTGCGCGAACCGCGGCCTGCGCCGGGCTCCCAGTGCCAGCCCGGCGATCCCCGCACACAGCACGATCATCAACGCCACGGAGGCGGTGTTGACCGTGTCCACGTCGATGGGCCGGCCGGTGCGCTGGGTGATGATCAGCCAGAAGGAGCCGTAGTCGATCTGCCGCTCCTGGCTGAAGGTGTAGAACTTCTTCCAGCCCTCGGGGGCGTACAGCATGACCGGCAGGTTCACCACGAGCCAGGCCGCGGCCGCCCCGAAGAACGCCGCACCGCACTCCCGCCACTTCCCGGCCCGCCAGCACAGCACCAGCAGAGGCCCCAGGAGCAGCACCGGATACAGCTTGGCGGCGGTCGCAAGGCCGATCAGGACGCCGAACGCGAGGGGCCTGCCACGGGACCACATGAGCATCGCCGCGGCAGTCAGGGCGACGGCGAGCAGGTCCCAGTTGATGGTCGCGGTGAGCGCGAGGGCCGGAGCGAGGGCGACGAGCAGACCGTCCCATGGGCGGCGCCTGTGCGTACGGGCGACACACACCGCGATGATCACGGCGCAGATCATCAGCATGCCCGCGTTGACCATCCAGTAGATCTGCTCGCGCTGCTGGATCGGGTCGGAGGACGGCGTCAGCGTCAGCCAGGACGCGATCTGCATGAACAGGCCGGTCAGGACCGGGTACTCGAGGTACGCCATGTCACCGCTGAGCCGGTCGAAGTACGGCACGAGGCCGTCGGCGAAACCGCGCCCGAGGTACAGGTGCGGGATGTCCGAGTAGCACGCGTGCGTGTACTGCGAGCTGGTGCCGCGGAACCACGCCCAGTCGTAGCACGGGATCTTCTGCACCATGCCGAGCGCGAACATCCCGATCGCCAGGAGCGCGATGACGCGCACCGGGGTGAGCGCCCCCGACCCGAACCGCGCCCAGCGGCCCGCGGGCCCGCCGATCAGTTCGCTCCCCGCGGCGGCGATCTCGTCCTGTCGCGTGGGCGGTACGACGGACGGCTCCTGGTCCACGCTCGTGGCTTCTGCGCTTGGCATGCCCCACATCCTGCCGTACGACGCTGTGCGCGGGCGTGGGATGCCCGCCGGACGCACGAGGGCCGCCGGCACCTGGCAGGTGCGGCGGCCCTCCTCATGCGCGTCGGGCGGGCCCTGAAGGGCTTCCCGGAGGGCGGTGGTGGTGTCCACCGCCCTCGGCGGCGCTATCCACCGCCTCCGAAGAGCCCGCCGTTGCTGTTCGAGCCGTTGGTCGTGCCTTGGGTCGTGCCTTGGGTCGTGCCTTGCGTCGTACCTTGGGTCGTGCCATCGGTCGTACCGGTGTTGGTACCGCCGTTCGTGGTCCCGGCGTCGGTCCCTGCGTTCGTCGTACCGCTGGTGGTGCCGCCGTTGTTCTGGCCCGCAGTCGCTCCGCCGTTGTTCTTGCAGTCCCAGTCGAGCGGCGCACACGTGTCGCTCGGACTGGGGGACGGAGTGGTCGGGGTGGGCGACGGCGTCTCGGGCGCCTTCGTGGACTCCGAGGGCGAAGGCGTCGGGCTCGGCGTCGGGCTGGGACTGGCGCCGCCGCCGTACAGAGTCTCACCCCACGGCTCGGGCTTCGGGAAGTTGACGACCTTCATGCCCTGCATGGCCTCGGCCATGTAGTCGTGCCAGATCTGTGCCGGGAACGAGGCACCGTGGATCGACTTCTCGCCGCCGGTGCCGTACATCTCCAGGAACTTGCGGTCCTTCTTCGTCTCGTCGTCGTCCAGCCGGAACATGCTGACGGCGGTGGACAACTGCGTGGTGTAGCCGACGAACCAGGCCGACTTGTTGCCGTCGGTGGTACCCGTCTTGCCCGCGACGTCGCGTCCCGGCAGCTTGGCGGGGGTGCCCGTCCCGTGCTCGACGACGTTCTTCAGCACGTCGGTGACGTTGTCCGCGATGGCGCTCTTGAACGCGGTCTTGGTCACCGTGTCGTGCTGGTAGATGACCTCGCCCCTGTGCTTCACCTCGGTGACCGAGAAGGGCTCCCGCCGCTTGCCGCTCGTGGCGAAGGTGGCGTAGGCGCCGGCCATCCGGATGGCGCTCGGCGAGGACGTGCCGATGGAGAACGAGGGAACGATCGAGCTCGCCATGAACTCATCATCACGCAGCCCCGCGTCCATGGCCGCCTGCTTGACCTTGTCGGTGCCGACATCCATGCCGAGCTGGACGTACGGGGAGTTGGCGGACCTCTGCATGGCCTCACGCAAGGTGATGGGGCCGAAGCTTTCGTCCCCATCGTTCGTCTGGAGCCACTGCTCGCCGTCCTCGTTCTGCCAGACGTTGCCGTTGTAATCCTTGATCTTCAGCTTGTTGTCGCCGTTGTAGATGCTCTTCTGCGACACGAGCTCGCGGTCCGAAAGGCCCTGGTCGGCCGGAAGCTTCGGATTGCGCTTTCCGTACTCCATCGCGGCTGCCAGCACGAACGGCTTCCACGTCGAGCCGACCTGGGCACCGGTCGCGTCCGCGTTGTTGGTGTAGTGCTTCGTCGCGTCCTGGCCGCCGTACGTGGCGACGATCGCGCCCGTCTCAGTGTCCACCGAAGCGCCGCCGAACTCGACGTGCGTGTCCTTGTCCGGACGCTTCTTCGGGTCGATCTTGGCCTTGTACACCTTGTTGATCGACTTCTCGAGCTGCTCGACCTTCTTCTTCTCGAAGGTCGTGTGGATCTCGTAGCCGCCCAGGGCGAGTTCCTTGCCGGTGACGTTCTTCTTGTTGTGCGCAAGGAAGTACTTCGTGGCGAGGTCGACGAGGTAACCGGTCTGGCCGCCCAGCTTGGCGTCCTTCTTCGGCTCGTCTGGCATGGGGAAGGTCGTGTACTTGGCACGCTCGGCCGCCGGCATCCGGCCGTCCTTGACCTCCTCGTCGAGGATCCACTTCCAGCGGTCCTTGGCCCGCCGGGTGTTCTCCTTCCTCGTGGCCTTCACCGGGTCGACCTCAGGGGCGCCTGCGGGGTCGAAGTAGCTCGCGCCCTTGAGCAGCGTCGCCAGGAAGGCGCACTGACTGGGGTTCAGGTCCTGGGCGTCAATGTTGTAGTACGCACGGGCCGCCGCCTGAAGTCCTGAGGCACCGCGTCCGTAGTAGGAGACGTTGAGGTACCCCTTCATGACCTTCTCTTTGGTCTGCGTCTTGCCGACCTTGAGCGTGATGAAGAGTTCCTTGAACTTCCGGCTCAGGGTCTGGTCCTGGGTGAGCATGGAGTTCTTCACGTACTGCTGGGTGATCGTCGAACCGCCCTGTGTGTCACCTCCCTTCGCCATGTTGTAGAAGGCGCGGGCGATGCCCATGGGGTCGATGCCCCTGTCCGTTTCGAACGACTTGTTCTCGGCGGAGATGACGGCGTTCCGCATCGCCTCCGGAATCTGGGCGTACTCGATCTCCTGGCGGTTGACGGAACCGCCCGTGGCGACCATAGGCGTGTCGTCGGCCCAGTAGTAGACGTTGTTCTGGGCGGTGGCGAGTTCCTTGGGCTCCGGTGGCACCACCAGGGCGTAGGCGATGCCGGCGGCGCCCATCATGACGCCGAGGAAGCCCAGGGTCAGGCCGGAGGACAGCTTCCACGACGGCACCCAGCGGCGTGCGCCGTACTTGCCGGCCCGCGGGTAGTCGATCAGGCGCTTCTTGCCGGAGTCGGCGCGCCCTCTGCCGCGGCCTTCCTGACCGCTGTTGTCGCCACCTCCCCGTCGCCTGCTCCCGCCCCGCTGGGCGGCACGGCGCGCCTCGGCGCGGCCGCCGTGCGGCGACTCCTCACCGTAGGCGTCGGAGGGTGACTCTGAAGTTGCTCTGCGTGACGCATCGGTGCGACGTCCAGCAGGCTGTTGGGCGGCTCGTCTGGCCGCTGCGCGCCCGCCACCTTGCGGTTGCGACGCTTTGCGACGGTGCTCGCTCATCGAACGACTACTCCTCGGGCAGGCAAGAGTGCCTGGAAGCGGCAGTTGAGATCCGGTCCCCCCGAACTACGGACAAGCCCTGCGGAAGGCTCACCCGCGATACATCCGGCAGTCCGCGATAACGGACGCGCCGGGCCCTCTCGCGGTTCCCGGTGGTCTGCATGCCGCACAGACTACGCACGGTCAAAAACCTCCGGAGACCGAACTTCACCCCAAATTACGCAAGTCGCTCGCTATGAATCCCTGATGTGACGCCGCTCACGAACCGCGCTCTTGTCGAACATCGCAGACCGATCTATCGTGCTGATGTATCGAGTCGATACATCAGCACGGCATAAGGTGGGCCCACGGGCCGCGCGGACGCAGGGCGAAGAAGGGACGGCGAGGGTGAGCAGACGCTCAGGCATCCTCGAATTCGCCGTACTCGGCCTGCTCCGCGAGTCGCCGATGCACGGGTACGAGCTGCGGAAACGCCTCAACACGTCGCTGGGAATCTTCCGCGCCTTCAGTTACGGCACCCTCTACCCCTGCCTCAAGACGCTGGTCGCTAGCGGCTGGTTGATCGAGGAGCCGGTGAGCGTCCCGGCGTTGCCGCCCGCCACGGGCCGCGGGGTCGCTCCCGCGTCCTCACTGGCGGGTCGTCGCGCCAAGATCGTCTACCGGTTGACGGCGGAAGGTAAGGAGCACTTCGAGGAGTTGCTCTCGCACACCGGCCCGGACGCCTGGGAGGACGAGCACTTCGCCGCTCGTTTCGCCTTCTTCGGGCAGACGGAGCGCGACGTGCGGATGCGCGTGCTCGAAGGCCGCCGCAGCAGGCTGGAGGAGCGTCTCGAGAAGATGCGCGCCTCCCTGGCCCGCACCCGGGAACGACTCGACGACTACACGCTTGAGCTGCAGCGACACGGCATGGAGTCCGTGGAGCGCGAGGTGCGCTGGCTGAACGAGCTCATCGAGAGCGAGCGGTCGGGAAAGGATCAGCGACGATCCTCGCCCGAGGGCTCCACTCATCACGAAACATCAGGAGAGACGGGCGGCCTGCCCCGGCACGGGGAAATCTCCCGGCCGGATCCGTCCGGCGACACCAAGTGAAATCCCCGCAGATCCGCGTGCGGCACCGGGGTACACCGAGAACACACAGGGAGCAATCGGCATGGGTTCGGTTCGCGTAGCCATCGTCGGCGTGGGCAACTGCGCCGCCTCACTGGTGCAGGGCGTCGAGTTCTACAAGGACGCCGATCCGGCCGGCAAGGTGCCCGGCCTGATGCACGTCCAGTTCGGCGACTACCACGTGAGCGACGTCGAGTTCGTCGCCGCCTTCGACGTCGACGCGAAGAAGGTCGGCCTCGACCTCGCGGACGCCATCGGCGCCAGCGAGAACAACACGATCAAGATCGCCGACGTGCCCAACACCGGCGTGACCGTTCAGCGCGGCCACACCCACGACGGGCTGGGCAAGTACTACCGCGAGACGATCGAGGAGTCCACCGAGGCCCCCGTCGACGTCGTCCAGATCCTCAAGGACAAGCAGGTCGACGTCCTCGTCTGCTACCTGCCCGTCGGTTCCGAGGTCGCTGCGAAGTTCTACGCGCAGTGCGCCATCGACGCCAAGGTCGCGTTCGTCAACGCCCTGCCGGTGTTCATCGCCGGTACCAAGGAGTGGGCGGACAAGTTCACCGAGGCCGGTGTCCCGATCGTCGGCGACGACATCAAGTCCCAGGTCGGCGCCACCATCACGCACCGCGTGATGGCGAAGCTCTTCGAGGACCGGGGCGTCATCCTGGACCGCACGATGCAGCTGAACGTCGGCGGCAACATGGACTTCAAGAACATGCTCGAGCGTGAGCGCCTGGAGTCCAAGAAGATCTCGAAGACGCAGGCCGTCACCTCGCAGATCCGTGACCGTGAACTCGGCGCCGACAACGTCCACATCGGTCCCTCGGACTACGTGGCCTGGCTGGACGACCGCAAGTGGGCGTACGTGCGCCTCGAGGGCCGCGCCTTCGGTGACGTCCCGCTGAACCTGGAGTACAAGCTCGAGGTCTGGGACTCCCCGAACTCCGCCGGTGTCATCATCGACGCGGTGCGCGCCGCGAAGATCGCCAAGGACCGTGGCATCGGTGGCCCGATCCTCTCGGCCTCCTCGTACTTCATGAAGTCCCCGCCGGTCCAGTACTTCGACGACGAGGCCCGCGAGAACGTCGAGAAGTTCATCAGCGGCGACGTCGAGCGCTGATCGACCCAGCGACGCTTGTTCCGCTTCTGTGAGGGGTCCCCGGGCAATCCGCCCGGGGACCCCTCATGTGTGTGACCCTTGCGCACATGCCTGTCGTGCGTGATCTTCGCGTGCTCCTGCGCCTGAGGAACTTCCGTCGTCTGCTGGCCGTACGGCTTCTCTCACAGTCGGCCGACGGCGTCTACCAGGTCGCGCTCGCCACCTACGTCGTCTTCTCGCCGGAGAACCAGACGACGCCCGGGGCCATCGCGTCCGCCATGGCCGTGCTGTTGCTCCCGTACTCGCTGATCGGCCCCTTCGCCGGGGTTCTGCTCGACCGCTGGCCACGGCGTCAGGTCTTCCTCTACGGCAATCTCCTGCGGGCCGCCCTCGCCTGCTGCACAGCTCTGCTGCTCCTGAACTCGGTGCCGGACTGGCTCTTCTACGCTTCCGCCCTCTGCGTCACCGCGGTCAATCGCTTCGTCCTGGCCGGCCTCTCGGCCGCCCTGCCCCGCGTGGTGGACAGCGACCGGCTCGTCCTCGCGAACTCGATCTCTCCGACCGCCGGAACGCTGGCCGCCACGGCCGGCGGAGGTCTCGCCCTGGCAATCCGGCTGCTGACCGACGGGTCCGACGCAACAGTGGTCCTTCTGGGCGCCCTCCTCTATCTCCTGTCGGCCGTGGCCTCCCTGTCGCTGCCTCGTACCCTCCTCGGGCCGGATCGGGCCCTGCACCCCGTACGACTGCGTGAGGCGCTCAGCACCACGCTGCTGGGCCTCCTGGCCGGGTTGCGCCATCTGGCGGAACGCAAGGACGCTGCGCGGGCCCTGACCGCCATGACCGTGCTGCGTTTCTGCTACGGGGCGCTGACCGTGATGCTGCTGATGCTCTGCCGGTACGCCTGGTCCGACAGCGAGTCCGACGGGCTGACCCTGCTCGGCCTGGCGCTCGGCGCATCAGCTGCGGGATTCTTCGTGGCCGCCCTGATCACGCCGTGGGCTGTCGGCCGATTCGGCAGATTCGGCTGGATGGGAGGGTGCGCCGGGGCGGCCGCCCTGCTGGAACCGGCACTGGGGCTGTCGTTCGCCCCCGTCCCGATGGTGGCAGCGGCCTTCGTGCTCGGGCTCATCACTCAGGGAGCGAAGATCACGACGGATACACAGGTGCAGACATCCGTGGACGACGCCTACCGCGGCCGGATCTTCTCCCTCTACGACGTTCTGTTCAACGTCGCCTTCGTCGCGGCCGCCGGCCTGTCCGCACTCGCGCTACCCCCGGACGGGCGGTCGGTGGTCGTGGTCGTGACGGTAGCGGTCCTCTACGCCATCGTCTCCGCGGCCCTACTGCGCCGACGACGCCAAGCGAACATCACTCCGACGCCAGCTCACACCAAGGAGTGAGGGTCGCTGTTTCACGTGAAACAGCGACCCTCCACTGGTTGGTGCCCTGGTTCACAGGTCATGTTTCACGTGAAACATGACCTGTCTCTGCACCCTCGGCCACGCACGCGCGCAAGCTCAGGTACTTGTCAGTCCTGAGCGGCCCACCACTCCTTCAGTGCGGCGACCGCGACCTCACGTTCCATCGGCCCGTTCTCCAGCCGCAGCTCCAGCAAGAAGGCGTACGCCTTGCCGATGGAGGGACCAGGCCCCACGCCCAGGATCTGCATGATCTCGTTGCCGTCCAGGTCCGGCCGGATCGCATCCAGCTGCTCCTGGTCCTGCAACTGCGTAATGCGCTCCTCGAGCCCGTCATAGGTGCGCGACAGAGCGCTCGCCTTGCGCTTGTTCCGCGTCGTGCAGTCCGACCGCGTCAGCTTGTGCAGCCGGTCCAGCAAGGGCCCGGCGTCCCGTACGTACCTGCGCACAGCGGAGTCGGTCCACTCGCCGTCGCCGTACCCGTGGAAACGCAGATGCAGCTCCACCAGCTTCGAGACATCCCTGACAAGGTCGTTGGAGTACTTGAGCTCCGTCATCCGCTTCTTGGCCATCTTGGCTCCGACCACCTCGTGGTGGTGGAACGAGACACGGCCGTCCTTCTCGAAGCGCCGCGTCCTCGGCTTCCCGATGTCATGCATCAGGGCCGCCAGCCGCAGCACGAGGTCGGGCCCGTCCTCTTCAAGATCAATCGCCTGCTCCAGGACCGTCAGGGAGTGCTCATAGACGTCCTTGTGGCGGTGATGCTCATCACTTTCCAGGCGCAGCGCGGGCAGCTCGGGCAGCACCCGGTCGGCCAGCCCGGAGTCCACCAGAAGCCCCAGCCCCTTACGGGGATGCCCGGAGAGGAGCAGCTTGTTGAGCTCCTCACGGATTCGCTCGGCCGAGACGATCTCGATGCGGTCCGCCATGTCGGACATCGCCTTGACGACATCAGGGGCGACCTCGAAGTCCAGCTGGGCGGCGAACCGGGCCGCACGCAGCATGCGCAGCGGATCATCGGAGAACGAGGCTTCAGGTGTACCCGGAGTGCGCAGTACGCGCTGCTCCAGGTCATCGAGCCCACCGTGCGGATCGATGAACTCCTTCTCCGGGAGGGCGACAGCCATGGCGTTGACCGTGAAGTCCCGGCGCACGAGATCTTCCTCGATCGAGTCGCCGTAGGAGACCTCGGGCTTGCGGGAGGTCCTGTCGTACGCCTCCGACCTGTAGGTGGTGACCTCGATCTGATAGCCGTCCTTCTGCGAGCCGACGGTACCGAAGGCGATTCCGACCTCCCAGACCGAGTCGGCCCAGGGCCGGACGATCTTGAGTACGTCCTCCGGGCGCGCGTCGGTCGTGAAGTCCAGATCGTTTCCGAGCCGACCGAGCAACGCGTCGCGGACGGAGCCCCCGACCAGAGCGAGACCGAATCCGGCTTCCTGGAATCGACGGGCGAGGTCGTCGGCGACGGGGGACACCCGCAGCAGTTCGCTGACTGCGCGGTGCTGCACCTGACTCAGGGCACGGGGGCTGTCTTCGTTGGCGTTCGGCACAACAGAAAAGGGTACGTGCCCGGACCGGCCCGGGCGTCATCGTTTCCAGCGGCCTGCGAGACTCTCCCGATCATGTGGCATGGTCCCCGGCACTCAGCCCGCGGGCTCATCGTTACCATGCGTGGACGCAGAGACCGGCAGGACCGGCATCCAACCGACGACGAGGGACGGGTACGCGTGGCCGAGGCGGCAGACTTTCAGGGGATGAAACCCTCCCCTGCCCGCCGGTGGCTCCGGCGCACAGCCTCCTTGATCGTCGGGGCGCCACTGATCGCCGGCCTCCTGGCCGGCCCCGAGGCGCCTTCGGCTCACGCCGGGGAAGTCGCCAAGGTCCCCACCGGATCACGCACCGTCGATGTGTCTCTGGACACGCTCTCCCCCAGCGCACCGGTCGAAGGCGACACCCTCAGCATTTCCGGAACCTTGACCAACAGGGGCAAGAGGGCGGTCACCGATGCCGAGGTCGACCTGCGGGTGGGGCCGACCCTGTCCGGCAGGGGCGCGATCGACGAGGCGGCCAAGCGCACCGGTTACCTGCCCGGCAGCGACCCGGCCAAGCTGGGTGGCAAGTACTCGGTGAAGGTCTCCGAGCTCGCCCCCGGGGTCAGTCAGGACTTCACCCTCGCGGTTCCGGTGAACAAGCTGGACCTGGACGGCGAAGGCGTCTACCAGCTGGGGGTCTCCCTCACCGGCAAGACCTCCGACTACGCCTACGACCAGGTGCTCGGCATTCAGCGCACCTTCCTCCCCTGGCAGCCCGAGGACAGCGAGAGCAAGACCAAGCTGACCTTCCTCTGGCCGCTGATCGCGTCGGCGCACGTCACGGCCGAGACGGGCTCGGACGAACAGCAGACGCCCGTTTTCTCCAACGACGACCTGGCCCTCGAACTCGCTCCGGGCGGTCGGCTGGAACAGCTGGTGTCGCTGGGCAGCCCGCTTCCCGTGACCTGGGTGATCGATCCGGACCTGCTGGCCTCGGTCGACGCGATGACGAAGAACTACCGCGTCAGGGTCGGTGACAAGACCGTCGCGGGGACCAACCAGGCCATCGCCAAGGAGTGGCTCAACGACCTGGAAGGGGCCGTCAAGGACGGCAAGGTGGTGGCTCTGCCGTTCGCCGACCCGGATCTCGCTTCCATCGCACACCGCGGCAAGAACGTCTCGGGCACCCTCAGTCATCTGCAGACTGCGACCGAGGTGGCCGGCAAAACCGTGGAGACGGTTCTGCACGTGAAGCCGTCGACCGACTTCGCCTGGCCTGTGGACGGCGCCATCGACCCGTCCGTCGTGGACGTCGCCACGTCCGCGGGCGCGCACAAGGTGATCGCCCGCAGCGACAGCATCGCCGAGACGGGCGGGCTGCCCTACACGCCGACGTCGGCCCGGCCGATCGGCGGTGGCACCACCGCCGTCGTCGCGGACCACCGGCTGTCCACCGCCTTCACGGGGGACATGGCCAAGGCCGGCGCCTCGACACTCGCCGTCCAGAAATTCCTGGCGCAGACGCTGGCGCTGACGGAGCAGGCGCCCGACGACGAACGAAGCATCGTCGTCGCTCCCCAGCGCACTCCCACCGCCGCACAGGCCCAGACCATGGCGCGTGCGCTGCAGGCCCTCACCGCAGAACGCTGGACACAACCTCTCGATCTGGCGGCGGCCTCCGAGGAGAAGCCTGACGCCCAGGCCACCACCAAGGTGCCCCGGGCCTCCCAGTACCCGAAGAAGCTGCGCAGCCAGGAACTGCCCACACAGGCGTTCCAGGACATCAGGACGACGCAGGAGTCCCTGAACAGCTTCCAGGTGATCCTCACCCAGTCCGACAGGGTGGTGACCCCCTTCGGAAACGCGATCAACCGCTCCGTCTCGACATCGTGGCGCGGGAGGCCACTGGAGGCGCAGCGGTACCGCGATTCGGTCCGTACCTACCTACAGAGCCTCACCGATGAGGTGCAGCTGATCGCGAAGACGGACGTGACGCTGTCCGGGCGCAGTGCGACGATCCCCGTAACCGTGCAGAACAAGCTGGTCCAGGGTGTCGACCACCTGGTGCTCCGTCTGACCTCGGACAACGCCACACGGCTGAAGCTCAACGACGGCGGAGCCGTGGCCGAACAGCCGATCAAGATCGCCGGCGGGCACAGTCAGTCCGTGAAGTTCGACGCCGCGGCCAACGCCAACGGGGAGCCACGTGTCACGGCACGGCTTTTCACCACGGACAATGTGCCGTACGGCGAGGCGATGACGTTCACCGTGAAGGTCTCGGAAGTCACACCCACCGTGCTGCTCGTCATCGCCGGCGGGCTGCTCCTGCTGGTCCTGGCGGGCATCAGGATGTATACCCACCGCAAGCGCACCGCAGCCGACGGCGCGGTGGACGGCGGCGGCGGTGAACCCGAGCAGCCGAGTGACCCGCGGCCGGACACCGGTCCGGAAAGCGGGAACCCGTCCGGGCCGGGTGAGAAAGTGGACCGTTGAGCGACGTCTGTCGGGGCCGGTCGGCCGCGGACAATGAGGTGGGGTTTCGATGAACGCGCCGTACGACGGTGACCGCGGCCAAGGCGCGGGCGGAGCTGGGTCTTCCAGTGGTCCGCCGGTGCCACCCGGCTCCGGCCAGGACGGGGAGAACCCCGACCCTTACCTGCAGCACGCGTACGAACACGATCCGTACCGTGCCCAGGACCTCGCCGCGCAGGACCCGGTGGCCGAGGCGCTGTACGACCGCGCCTCACACCCACCCCCGCCCCCCGGGACGTACCAGGAGCCGCAGGCGCTCTACCAGCAGCCTCCTGCGGCCCAGTACGCGCCCGACCCCCGGATCTGGGCTCAGACCCCGCCACCGGAGCCTGCAGGCCCATCCCGGCACCTTCCCTACGGGGACAACGCCGCGACCACCCAGTACGTGGGGGTGGACGACCTGGTCACGCAGGCCTCCGACGACCGTGACGACCAGGACGCCTTCGCCCACCTCTTCCGCGACCAGGAGGGATCCGGCCGCCCTCCTGGCACTCCCGCCGAACCGGAAGCCGCACCGGCACCTGTGCCATCGAAGTCCGGGGGCCGGGGCGCCGGAATACTGAAGTCGAGTGCCCTCATGGCAGCGGGCACCATGGTGTCCCGGCTCACCGGCTTCGTGCGCAGCCTCGTCATCACAGCCGCGCTGGGTGCCGCTCTGCTCGGTGACAGCTTCATCATCGCGTACACCCTGCCCACGATGATCTACATCCTGACCGTGGGCGGCGGGCTCAACTCCGTGTTCGTCCCGCAGCTCGTCCGGTCCATGAAGGACGACGCCGATGGCGGCGAGGCCTACGCGAACCGGCTGCTGACGCTGGTGATGGTCGCGCTCGGTGCCATCGTCGCCGCGGCCGTGTTCGGCGCTCCGTGGCTCATCCACCTGCTGTCCCCGACCATCGCGAGCGATGCAGCGGCCAACAGCGTGGCTGTCACTTTCGCCCGCTACTGCCTGCCCACCATCTTCTTCATGGGCGTCCATGTCGTCATGGGCCAGATCCTCAACGCCCGCGGCAAGTTCGGCGCGATGATGTGGACCCCGGTCCTCAACAACATCGTCATGATCTTCACGTTCGGCCTTTTCATCTGGGTCTACGGCAGCTCCGCCGAATCCCGGATGGGTGTCGAGACGATCCCTCCGGACGGTGTCCGGCTCCTCGGGATCGGAACTCTTCTCGGCCTGGTCGTCCAGGCGCTGGCCATGATTCCGTACCTGCGCGAGGCAGGGTTCCGCTTCCGGCCCCGTTTCGACTGGAAGGGCCACGGGCTCGGAAAGACGATCAAGCTCGCGAAATGGACGGTCCTCTTCGTTCTCGCCAACCAGGCCGGCGTCATCGTCGTCACGCAGTTGGCAACCGCGGCAGGTGCTCACTCGGGCAAGGACGGAACGGGCTTCCTCGGCTACTCCAACGCCCAGCTGATCTGGGGCATGCCGCAGGCCATCATCACCGTGTCGGTCATGGCCGCTCTGTTGCCCCGTATCTCCCGCGCCGCCCACGACAACGACCCCGGGGCCGTCCGTGACGACATCTCGCAGGGCCTGCGCAACTCGGCCGTGGCCATCGTCCCGGTCGCCTTCACGTTCCTCGCGCTCGGTCTGCCGATGTGCACCCTGCTGTACGCCTCAAGCGGCACCGAGGCAGCACGGTCCATGGGCTTCATCCTCATGGCCTTCGGTCTGGGCCTGATCCCGTACTCCGTGCAGTACGTCGTGCTGCGTGGCTTCTACGCGTACGAGGACACCCGCACCCCCTTCTACAACACGGTCATCGTGGCTGCGGTCAACGCCGCGGCGTCCGCACTCTGCTACGTGGTTCTTCCGGCGCAGTGGGCAGTCGTGGGTATGGCGGCCTCGTACGGGCTGGCCTACGCGGTGGGCGTCGGCATCGCCTGGCGCCGACTGGGCAACCGGCTCGGCGGCGGGCTCGACGGCGCCCGCGTAGTGCGCACCTACGCCCGTCTCTGCCTGGCGGCTCTTCCCGCGGCCGTCGTCGGCGGTGCAGTGGGCTTCGCACTTCTCACGGCCCTCGGCGACGGGGCCGGCGGTTCGGTGGTGGCGCTGGTCTGCGGCGGCGTCATCCTGCTCGGGATCTTCTTCGTCGCTGCCAAGAAGATGCGTATCGAGGAGCTCAACGGCATGGTCGGCATGGTCCGGGGACGTCTCGGACGCTGATAGCACACAGGGCCGCACAACCATCGCTGGACACCGCGTGTCGTGCATAGCGCCGGAGTGTGGGCACAATTGGCGTGATGCCGAGCGGGCAGGCATCGCGCAACGGATGGGGAGGCAGGAACGACGGTGGCGGAACGTAGCACGGCCGCTGTCGACGTGGCCGACAACAGCGGCGACGAGCCGCTGACCGCCAAGGCGGACGCGGCCACGACCGACGGGACGGCACACACCCAGGACTCAGAGGGCGCGGGCCTGGAGAGCGACGGGCGCGAGGCATCAGCCGGCGTCCCGGCGACGCCTGACCTGCACAGTGGTCACAAGCTGGCCGGGCGCTACCGGCTCGAAGAGTGCGTCACCCGGCTGGACGGATTCAGCAGCTGGCGCGCCGTCGACGAGAAGCTTCGACGCGCTGTCGGCGTTCATCTGCTGCCCGCCGATCATCCGCGCGCCCGCTCGGTGCTGGCCGCGGCCCGTTCATCCGCCCTGCTAGGTGACCCCCGCTTCGTCCAGGTACTGGATGCCGTGGAGGAGGACGACCTCGTCTACGTCGTCCATGAATGGCTCCCGGATGCCACCGAACTCACCGCCCTGCTGGCCGCGGGGCCGCTGGAGGCGCACGACGCCTACCAGCTGGTGAGCCAGATCTCCCAGGCCATGGCGGCGGCCCACCGAGAAGGCCTGTCGCACCTGCGGCTCACCCCCGGAGCCGTACTGCGCAGCTCGACCGGGCAGTACCGCATCCGTGGACTGGCCGTGAACGCCGCTCTTCGCGGCATCAGCGCCGAGAAGCCCCTGCGCACGGACACCGAGGCCATCGGAGCGCTTCTCTACGCGGCCCTGACCCGTCGCTGGCCCTACGAGAGCGACGCGTACGGTCTCGCCGGTCTCCCCAAGGACCTCGGCCTCATCCCCCCGGACCAGGTCCGAGCCGGTGTGCACCGCGGGCTGTCCGAGATCGCGATGCGCGCACTGGCCAACGACGGTGCCACCGCCTCGCGCCAGGAACAGCCCTGCACCACCCCGGACGAACTGGCCAAGGCCGTCGCCGCCATGCCGCGGATCCTCCCGCCGGAGTCAGCTTTCACCGCGCCGCCCGAGTACCAGCGCACGACCTACCAGCAGGGCACGTACGGGCGCCCGTCGGCTCGGCCCACGGCCGCCACGCAGCCGGTCATCGCGGTGCCTCCGCCCCCTCTGCAGAGCCGTACCGGCAAGGCTCTCAAGTGGGCTGTCTCCGCGCTGCTGCTCGCCGCTCTGGGACTCGGCAGCTGGCAGCTGGCAGAAACCGTGCTCGACCGGAACAAGGACTCCGGCGATCCGACCCCCACACAGACCGACACGAACGACTCGGGCGACGACAAGAGCGCCGTCGAGCCCAGCAAGCCCGTCAAGATCGTGGGTGCGCAGGACTACGACCCGCTCGGTGGGGACGGCTCAGAGAAGCCGGCCTCGATAAAGAACGTCTACGACGGGGACACCAGCTCCTACTGGAACACGGACGGCTACTTCAGCGCCGACTTCGGCAGGCTCAAGGAAGGCGTCGGTGTCGTCCTCGACCTCGGTGAGGTCCAGCAGGTCGGCAACGTCGACGTTTCCTTCCTGGGCGGCGACACGTCCGTCGAGCTGAGGACGACCGACGGTACGTCCGTTCCTCAGATGCCGGACGGATTCAACAAGGCAGCCAAGGGGTCCGGGACGAAGGTGTCCCTGAAGCCAGACAAGCCGGTGAAGGCGCGGTACCTTCTGGTCTGGCTGACCAAACTTCCTCCGAGTGACGGCGGGAACTACCGGGGCAAGATCTCGGATATCAAGGTCACCAGCTGATGGCATAGGGGGAGGGGGCTCACCGTTGGACGACGCCGGTTTCGCCGACACGAGTGACCAGGATCTACTGGCCAAGCATGTCGCAGGCGACCCTGACGCCTTCGGTGAGCTCGTACGCCGACACCGCGACCGCCTCTGGGCCGTGGCACTCCGCACGCTGGGCGATCGTGAGGAGGCCGCCGACGCGGTCCAGGACGCGCTCGTGTCCGCCTTCCGGGCCGCGCACACCTTCCGTGGTCAGGCCGCCGTCACCACGTGGCTCCACCGGATCACGGTCAACGCATGCCTCGACCGCGCCCGCAAGGCGGCTTCCCGGAAGACGGCGCCGGTCGACGACGCGGAACGGCTCGACCAGCTGATGGAGCCGCACGAGTCCGCTGAGGCTCCTGCGGAACGGCAGGACCTTCACCGCGAGCTTCTGGCGGCTCTGGCCACTCTCCCGGCGGAACAACGCTCAGCCCTCATCCTGGTGGACATGCAGGCGTACCCCGTCGCCGAGGCCGCCCGCATCCTCGATGTGCCGACCGGTACCGTGAAAAGCCGCTGTGCCCGGGGCCGAGCAAGACTGCTGCCGCTGCTCACCCACCTGCGAGCCGGCAGAGCGGACAGCGAGGACGGCGCCCTGGGAAGGAACCGGACGCCGGGGGCATCCGTCCCATCGCCATCAGGACCAAGAGATGCCGGCGACAGTAGTGCTGCGGCTGTGAAGGGAGGCGGGCTCGCATGACATCCACGGCCGACACGGCTCAGCACCCGGACGTCTCGGAGATCTCTGATCTCACAGAAGGACTCCTTCCGGCGTCCCGCGAAACGACCCTCCGCCACCACCTCGCCTGTTGCGGCGAATGCGCCGAGATCCACGCCTCTCTGGAGGAGATCCGGGCGCTCCTCGGGACCCTGTCGCTCCATGAGCCGATGCCGGAAGATGTCGCCGAACGCATCGACGCCGCCCTAGCGGCGGAGGCGGCCACTCCTGCCGAGGCCCCGACCGCAGAAACGGCTGTTTCACGTGAAACACAGGACCAGCTGACGGAGGCTGCGGCCGCTCCCCGGCCCGCGGGGCGCCTCAAGGGGGCCACTGGTCCCGGCAGGACCCCTGCTCGGCGACGTCGCCGGCGCACAGTGATCCTGGGCGCCGCCTTCGGCGCGGCGGCCGTGGGCATGAGCATCTTCCTGTTGCAGTCGGCCCACCAGTACACAGAGGGTTCGGCCAACAAGATGGCCGACTCGGGAGTCAGCGCCGCAAAGACAGAAGGAGACTTCTCCGACGGCACGCTTGGGGGACAAGTCCGTACGCTCCTGAGCGAGGCGGCAGCGTCTCCCGACGGCGAGGCGGACGCGCCGTCCGTGGACACCAAGTCCTCCCCGGAGAACGCGACCCCCGAATCAGCTTCCCCCCGTACCCCTCTGCGCGCAGCGATCGTAAAGGTCCCGCCCTGTGTCCAGAGGGGCACAGGACGCGATGCTCCTGCCCTGGCAGTGGACGAAGGCAGCTACGAGGGCAACGCGGCCTTCCTCGTCGTCCTGCCCCACGCGACTGACCCCAACCGCGTCGAGGCTTATGTCGTCGACGCCGCGTGCGTGGGTTCCGCCCCGGCATCAAAGGGACACCTGCTGCTCACGCAGTCCTACGCACGCCCCTGAGGGCCGTGTCTCCGTCCTGGCGGGAACTCCGGGAATGCACGCGCCGTAGGATCCGTTGGGTGGGGTGAGAGTCGAGGAACCGACCCCAGTAGGCAGTAGGCAGTTCGCAGAGACGAGGAAAAACCCGTGAGCGACGTCCGTAATGTGATCATCATCGGCTCCGGGCCGGCTGGTTACACCGCCGCCCTGTACACCGCTCGCGCCTCGCTGAAGCCGCTGGTGTTCGAGGGTGCCGTCACGGCTGGCGGTGCACTCATGAACACCACCGACGTGGAGAACTTCCCGGGCTTCCAGGACGGCATCATGGGCCCGGACCTCATGGACAACATGCGCGCCCAGGCTGAGCGCTTCGGTGCCGAGCTCATCCCCGACGATGTGGTCTCCGTCGACCTTTCCGGTGACATCAAAACGGTCACCGACACCGCCGGCACGGTGCACCACGCCAAGGCAGTCATCGTCACCACGGGCTCCCAGCACCGCAAGCTCGGCCTCCCCAACGAGGACGCGCTCTCCGGTCGGGGTGTCTCCTGGTGTGCCACCTGTGACGGCTTCTTCTTCAAGGACCAGGACATCGCCGTGGTCGGCGGCGGCGACACCGCCATGGAGGAGGCGACCTTCCTCTCCCGGTTCGCCAAGTCCGTGACGATCGTCCACCGCCGCGACTCGCTGCGCGCCTCGAAGGCCATGCAGGAGCGCGCGTTCGCCGACCCGAAGATCAAGTTCGCGTGGGACAGCGAGGTCGCCACGGTCCACGGCGACCAGAAGCTCTCCAGCCTCA
This sequence comes from Streptomyces sp. NPDC057428, assembly GCF_042803195.1. Classification (NCBI taxonomy): domain Bacteria; kingdom Bacillati; phylum Actinomycetota; class Actinomycetes; order Kitasatosporales; family Streptomycetaceae; genus Streptomyces; species Streptomyces sp. NPDC057428. Next base: position 24,662 of record NZ_JBHVCT010000048.1, on the reverse strand, counting down.
CCCTGCGCAACACCACGACAGGTGAGACCTCCGAACTCCCGGTGACGGGCCTTTTCATCGCCGTCGGCCACGATCCCCGCACAGAGCTCTTCAAGGGCCAGCTCGACCTCGACGACGAGGGCTACCTCAAGGTTCAGGCCCCCTCGACGCGCACCAACCTCAAGGGCGTATTCGGAGCAGGTGACGTCGTGGACCACACCTACCGCCAGGCCATCACCGCCGCGGGAACCGGCTGCTCCGCAGCTCTCGACGCTGAGCGCTACCTCGCTGCGCTCTCCGACGAGCAGCTCGCCGAGCCGGAGAAGACCCCGGCAGTCTGACTTTTCCCCCAACCCCACACCCCCGCAAATTCAAGGAGGCAGCCGTGGCCGGCGCCCTGAAGAACGTAACCGACGACTCCTTTGACGAGGACGTCCTGAAGAGCGACAAGCCCGTACTCGTGGACTTCTGGGCCGCCTGGTGCGGACCGTGCCGCCAGATCGCCCCGTCGCTCGAGGCCATCGCCGCAGAGCACGGCGACCAGATCGAGATCGTCAAGCTCAACATCGACGAGAACCCGGCCACCGCGGCCAAGTACGGCGTCATGTCGATCCCCACGCTCAACGTCTACCAGGGCGGCGAGGTGGCCAAGACCATCGTCGGCGCCAAGCCCAAGGCCGCGATTCTCCGCGACCTCGAGCCCTTCATCAGCGAGTAGCAGCACGCGCTGTTTCACGTGAAACGGGCCCACCCGCCGGGTGGGCCCGTTCTGCTTTCCCCACGCCGCTCTGCGGGCCGCTCAGAGCGGGCGAAGCGCGGGTTCCTTCTGCACTGCGCCCAGCAATCTGTCCAGTGCCAACTCGACGTCCTCCTTCCAGGAAAGCGTCGTGCGAAGCTCAAGCCGCAGCCTCGGGTAGGCGGGGTGCGGACGCACGGTCTTGAACCCCACAGCAAGCAAATGGTCTGCCGGAAGTACGCAGGCCGGCTCTTTCCATCGCGCGTCACCGAACGCTTCGATCGCCTTGAATCCGCGTCGCAGAAGATCTTTGGCCATCGTCTGCACCATCACGCGCCCCAAGCCCTGACCCTGGAACCCCGGCACGATCAGGGCGGTCATCAGCTGCACGGCATCAGGGGAGACGGGACTGGTCGGAAAGGCGGTCGACCGTGGGACGTACGCGGGTGGAGCGTAAAGGACGTACCCCACAGCCACGTCGTCCACGTAGACGACTCTGCCGCACGAACCCCACTCCAGCAGGACGGCGGAGATCCAAGCTTCCTTCTCGAGCTCGGCCCTGCCGGCCTCTATCGCGGCTTGCCCGCTGACCGGATCAAGTTCCCAGAAGACGCACGAGCGGCAACGCTTGGGGAGGTCCGGAAGGTTGTCCAGTGTGAGCGGTACAAACCGACGCCCCATGTAGGCGGTTCCTCGCTTCCTTCGCCCGCCGCATCACGTGCGGCTGCGAGCACACTGCGTTCTCGGAGCAGGCTGCCCACGAACCCCCCGACAGCACCAAGCCCCAAGCCGGCTGACACCAGGTGGCTGCGATTCAGTGATCGCACGGCCCATGCCTCCTCTGAGGTGGAATCACGGTGATGGATACGCCATACCAGATCGCATCGTATCCACCCAGAGGTGGTGGAGATACCGAGGAACGGCAAAGGGCGGGCCGGATTCCGGAAAGTTCCGGAACCTGGCCCGCCCTTTACCTGAAGCCGGCTCAACCCTCGTCGGCCACGTCCTGCTCCGACTCGGCACTCCGCTCCAGGACACGCCCTTCACCGGGAGCAAGGCTGCCGAGAATGCGGTCCAGATCCTCCATCGAAGCGAACTCGACGACGATCTTCCCCTTCTTCTGCCCCAGGTCGACCTTCACCCGTGTCTCGAACCGGTCCGAAAGGCGCGACGCAAGATCGGTCAGAGCCGGAGAGACCCGCCCGCCCGCGCGGGGGCCCCTCGCCTTGGCCGAACTCGTGGGCTCGGATCCGAGAAGGTTCACGATCTCTTCGACCGCACGCACCGACAGGCCCTCGGCAACGATGCGGTGAGCCAGCCGGTCCTGCTCCTCGGAATCGTCGACCGACAGCAGGGCCCGCGCATGGCCTGCGGAGAGAACGCCCGCCGCGACCCTTCGCTGCACTGACGGAGAGAGCCTGAGCAGCCGCAGTGTGTTGGACACCTGTGGACGGGACCGGCCGATGCGATCGGCCAGCTGGTCATGGGTGCACTTGAAGTCCTTGAGCAGCTGGTCGTACGCAGCCGCCTCCTCCAAGGGGTTCAGCTGAGCCCGGTGCAGGTTCTCCAGAAGCGCGTCCAGGAGCAGCTTCTCGTCGTCCGTCGCACGAACGATGGCCGGGATGCCCCCCAGCCCCGCCTCACCGCAAGCCCTCCAGCGTCGCTCACCCATGATGAGCTCGTAGCGGTCCTCGGCGACCTTACGTACGACGACAGGCTGGAGAAGGCCGACCTCTTTGATGGAGGTGACCAGCTCGGCCAGAGCATCCTCGTCGAAGACCTCGCGAGGCTGTTTGGGGTTCGGGACGATCGAGGCGAGAGGGATCTCGGCGAAGTACGCACCCGCGACGTTCGCCTGTTCCGGGACGGACTCCAGCTCGCCAACGGGTGAACTCGGCTCGGGGACCTTGGCTCCCGCGGGCAACGCCGTCACCTTCGCAGCGGCCACTCCACGCTCGGCTGTCAGCAAGGACGACACGGCCGAGGCGTCGGAACCCACCACCTGCTTCTCTTGTGGAGCCGCGGGGATCAGCGCACCGAGCCCACGCCCCAACCCTCTACGACGCTCGCTCACTGCATGCCCTCCGAGTTGCTCTGCTGATTGTTCGACACGCCCGTGCGGGCGTGCTCGGCCGAAGAGGCGTGCTGAGCCTCGTAATGCACCCCGACGCCCCTCAGGGCGATCTCGCGGGCTGCCTCCAGGTACGACAGGGAGCCACTGGAGCCGGGATCGTACGTCAGAACGGTCTGGCCGTAACTCGGCGCCTCCGAGATACGCACGGACCGCGGAATGCTCGTCCTCAGCACTTCCTTGCCGAAGTGCGTACGAACTTCTTCCGCAACCTGCGAGGCGAGCCTGGTCCTTCCGTCGTACATGGTCAGCAGGATCGTGGACACATGCAGATCAGGGTTCAGGTGCCCTCGGACCAAGTCGACGTTCCGCAGCAACTGTCCCAGCCCTTCAAGCGCGTAGTACTCGCACTGGATCGGGATGAGCACCTCGGCTCCGGCGACAAGCGCGTTGACTGTGAGCAGACCGAGCGAGGGCGGACAGTCGATGAGGATGTAGTCCAGCGGCTGCTCGTAGGCCTGGATCGCCCGCTGCAGTCGACTTTCCCGCGCCACCAGAGACACGAGCTCGATCTCCGCACCGGCGAGATCGATGGTCGCTGGCGCACAGAAGAGACCTTCGACGTCCGGAACCGGCTGAACCACCTCGGAGAGCGGCATGCTGTCCACCAGGACGTCATAGATGGAGGGAACCTCCGCGTGGTGGTCGATCCCCAGAGCTGTGGAGGCGTTCCCTTGCGGGTCGAGGTCCACCACCAGAACACGGGCGCCGTGAAGCGCGAGCGAAGCGGCGAGATTGACCGTCGAGGTCGTCTTGCCCACTCCGCCCTTCTGGTTGGCCACCACCATGACGCGCGTCCGGTCTGGCCTGGGCAGCCCCTCACCGGCACGGCCGAGGGCCTCGACCGCCAACTGGGCAGCACGACCGATAGGGGTGTCGTCCATCGGAGGTGGTGTTTCACGTGAAACACCGTCCCCAAGGGACTCGGTACGGGGACCGGGGACCGGATCGGTCATCGGTCCCGCGATGTTGGCGTCGGACCGCAAGGATTCACTCTCCTCGACTTCAGGCTCGCAATGAACAGAGCCTGCCATGCTTTCGGGGTCGTGAACCAGCGAGGCCGACTGTTCTGTGGATGAATCCGGTTCTGTGGACAACTTGGCGACCCGTACGGGGGTGCGGTCGCGTGGCGTGGCAGCCGCACGACCGCGGCCGATGATCCCCTGCAGCAGAGAGCGACGTTTCACGTGAAACACGATGCCTGCGCAGCCCAGCGGTACCACCCCGACACTCCGCAGCCATCACATATCACTGCTTGCATGGAGCATCGACACAAAGCAATCCATAAAGCCACAAAAGGGCGCACGGTGTGGCGTCACATGCCTGCCGGAATCTCCTCAGCGGCGTCGTCGCGTGCGGCTGACCCGGGCAGCCTTGGCTCGCTTTGCGGCGAACCTCACACCTCCCGGGCTCTCCCCGACCACCACGCGCACCACTGTGGACGTCGGATCGACCAGCCCCTCGCCGACGTGCAGCACCTCGGTCTCTACTACACCGAGCTTGCTCAGAGCTGCGCGAGCCCCCTGGATCTCCTCCTCGGCGGCTCCACCCTTGAGCGCCAGCATCTCTCCGTACGGGCGGAGCAGTGGGACACCCCAACCCGCCAGCCGGTCGAGAGGAGCCACCGCGCGGGCCGTCACCACGTGAACCGGCTGCAGCGTCCCCAGTACCTCTTCGGCGCGCCCACGCACGACCGTCACGTGATCCAGCCCGAGCAGCTCCACAACCTCCTGAAGGAAGTTCGTGCGACGCAGCAACGGCTCAAGCAGCGTGATCTTCAGATCCGGGCGCACCAGAGCCAGCGGAATGCCGGGAAGGCCGGCCCCCGATCCCACATCACAGACCGTGACGCCTTCGGGCACCACCTCGGAGAGGACCGCACAGTTCAAAATGTGCCGTTCCCACAGGCGAGGAACCTCACGAGGGCCGATCAGGCCGCGCTTGACTCCCGCGTCAGCGAGAAGCTCCGCATACCTGACAGCCTCTGGGAAGAACTCTCCGAATACCGCCTGCGCCTCCTTGGGCGCCTGAGGGAGCTCTGCTTCCTCTGTCACGGGGACCGTCCTTCCGTACCGCACTCAAAGGGCCTCGCTCAGATCATCCCAAGCTGCTTGTCCAACCGGGCGCGCGCATGTGCGACCGGATCCGAACGAAGTCCCCGCCCCACTGTGGGTGGCTGACTATCGGGCTGACAAAGATCGGCCCCGCCTGCGAACAGACGGGGCCGACACTACAAGGATCCGGTCAGGCCGGAAGAACGACGACGAAGCGCTGCGGCTCCTCGCCCTCTGACTGGCTCCGCAGACCCGCCGCCGCGATCGCGTCGTGCACGACCTTGCGCTCGAAGGGCGTCATGGGATCGAGCTTCACCGGCTCGCCGGAGCTCTTGACCTCGTCCGCGGCTTTGGCGCCCAGCGCGGCGAGAACCTCACGCTTCTGGGCCCGGAAGCCCGCGATGTCCAGCATCAGACGACTGCGGTCACCGGTCTCACGGTGAACAGCCAGGCGCGTCAGCTCCTGAAGCGCCTCCAGCACCTCACCGTCGCGGCCCACAAGCTTCTGCAGGTCACGTGCGGAGTCGCTGATGATCGAGACCGCGGCCCGGTCCGCCTCCACGTCCATGTCGATGTCGCCGTCGAGGTCAGCGATGTCGAGAAGGCCTTCGAGATAGTCGGCCGCGATCTCGCCCTCCTGCTCGAGGCGGGTCAGAGTGTCGCTGCCCTCAGCGGCCGTGGTGGTGGTGCCTTCCGTCACGGATGGACTCCTTCTTACTTCTTGGACGGGTGCTTGGGCCGCTGCGGGCCCTTGCGCTGTCCGGACTTGGCTTGGCGTGAGGAGCCGGAGGCGGGCTTGCCCGCCGGCTTCGGCTTGTCTTCCTGCGGTGCGTCCTGCTTCTCCAGCGAGGTCTTGGGTTCCGAACCGCTGGAGTCGGAGTCCTTCGCCGCGCCAGGATGCGTGGCCGCAGTGTGGCGCTGCGCCTTGGTCTGACGCTTGGGCTGCTGCCGCTTGGCCGCGGTACCGCCCTCGGCCTCGATCACCGCGGCTTCGCTCTTCGCCACCGTCCCGTCCTCCTGGGCCGCGAGACCCAGCTTCCCGAGGCCGGTGATGAACTTGCGCTCGATGTCGTTGCGATCGGGTCCCTTGGCAACGATGGCCTTGACGGTGTTGCGCCTCGTCCTGCCCCGTACATCGCCGTGCGACGTCACACTCTTGAGCACCCGGCCCAGGTAAGCGTCCTGCGCCTTGCTGCCCGGAGTGGGGTTCCGGTTGATCACGTACATCTGCTGGCCCATGGTCCAGACGTTCGTGGTCAGCCAGTACACGAGGACACCCACGGGGAAGTTGATGCCGGTCACGGCGAAGATCACCGGGAAGATGTACATCAGCATCTTCTGCTGCTGCATGTACGGCGTCTTCACCGTGAGGTCGACGTTCTTCGTCATCAGCTGGCGCTGCGTGTAGAACTGCGACGCGGACATCATCACGATCATGATCGCGGTGACGACACGGACATCCAGCAGGGTGGCGCCGAGCGCGTGCACCTTCGCTTCGGAGTCCGTGAACTTGGCGGCCAACGGGGCACCGATGATGTGGGCCTTACGCGCGCTGTCCAGCAGTGGCTGGTCGATGACACCGATCGTCTTGCCCGAGGCGATGGCCGAGAGCACGTGGTACAGGGCGAAGAAGAACGGGGACTGCGCCAGGATGGGAAGGCACGAGGAGAGCGGGTTGGTACCCGTCTCCTTGTACAGCTTCATCATCTCTTCGGACTGACGCTGTTTGTCGTTCTTGTAGCGCTCCTGGATCGCCTTCATCTTCGGCTGGAGCACCTGCATGTTCCGGGTCGACTTGATCTGCTTGACGAAAAGCGGGATCAGGCAGATCCGGATCAGGATCACGAGGGACACGATGGACAGGCCCCAGGCCCACCCCGTGTCGTCCCCGAAGATCGCTCCGTACAGCTTGTGGAACTGGACGATGACCCACGAAACAGGTGTGGTGATAAAGCTGAACAGACTGGCAATCGTGTCCACTAATCAGGCTCCTTGAGCTTTGGACGAGGTCTCTTTGGCCGGGCTCGGGGGTTCGGAGACCGACCCCCCGGAAGGCACATCGGCGGCTGAGTCCCCGCCCTTGCCGCCGCGCAAAGAGCTGCGCAGCAGTTCGTGCCACCGCGGACGTTTGCGTGGCGGTACGTAATCCACGCCACCGGGTGACCACGGATTGCAACGCAGGATGCGCCAGGCGGTCAGCGCAGTGCCCTTGATCGCTCCGTGCCGGTCGATCGCCGTATATCCATAGTGGGAACACGACGGGTAGTACCGGCAGACGGGCCCGAGGAGCGGGCTGATCGTCCACTGGTACAGCTTGATGAGAGCCAGCAGCGGGTACTTCATCGCGCGCCCCCTCCCAGCAACCGCCGAAGGGCGGCGTCCAGGTCTCGGGCCAGCTGTGCATGATCGGCGTCACCCGATCCGGGCAACGCTCGTACGACAACAAGGCTACCGGGGGGCAGCTGAGCCAGCCGATCGCGTACCAGATGGCGAAGCTTCCGCTTCACCGCGGTGCGAACGACGGCTCCCCCCACTGCTTTGCTGACAACGAAACCCGCACGCGGCGGAGGAGTACTCTCCCCAGTCACGTGCGGGTCCGTTACACCGCTGCTTAGATGGACGACGAGGAGAGGGCGTCCTGCCCTACGCCCTCGTCGTACCGCGGTCGCGAAGTCCTCGCGCCGCCTCAGCCGATTCTCGGAAGGCAGCACGTCATGGACCTGTAAGCGATCAGGCGGACAGGCTGCTGCGGCCCTTGCCACGGCGGTTCGCGAGAATCGCGCGGCCGGCACGGGTGCGCATACGCAGCCGGAAGCCGTGGGTCTTGGCGCGACGACGATTGTTCGGCTGGAAGGTGCGCTTGCTCACTCGGGGGCTCCAGAAATGATTCGTGTGTTGGCGGGACATCGCCTGGCTGTCACCGTGCGCCCACGAGGAACTCGCGTAAACGCCTTAGTGCACCGCTTCACAATCACAGATCGTGATCTTTGCCCATCGGAGGCAGGCGGCAGCAGCCATCGACAACTCGACCTGGTCACGGTACGCGCGGCTGCGCCATTCGGTCAAACCGGCTCTGCGGCACCCCATGCTGTACACAGCCTGTGGACAACAACTTGAACCGTGCGGGCCGCCCTGACTACCGTGGCTGAACTCCGGTTCCTTTCCTTCCCCCCTGCCGGGCCTCACCCGACCCGACCCATCCCGTCCCGAGAAGCACACATTCGTGGGACATGCGAGAGAGCGTGCCTTGTGGCTGACGTACCTGCCGATCTTGCCGCAGTGTGGCCACGAGTGCTGGAACAACTCCTCGGAGAGGGCCAGCAGGCCATCGAGCCCAAGGACAAACAGTGGATCGAGCGCTGCCAGCCCCTGGCGCTCGTAGCCGACACCGCGCTGCTCGCGGTACCCAACGAGTGGGGCAAGCGCGTCCTGGAGGGCAGGCTCGCCCCACTGATCAGCGAGGCACTGACCCGAGAGTGTGGGCGGCCGATCCGCATCGCGATCACCGTCGACGACTCCGCCGGCGAACCCCCGGCGCCGCCCGCACCACCCATGCACGGGTCACACCAGCCCCACCGCTACCAGGGGCCCCCGCGCGACGAGCCCTCGCACAACGACGGGTACGACAGCTACGGCTCCAGGCCCTCGGACGACGGGATGCCGACGGCCCGTCCCGCGTATCCGGACTACCAGCAGCACCGGCCCGAGCCCGGCGCCTGGCCCCGCGGCCAGGAGGACCTCTCCTGGCAGCCCCGGCACGGTGGCTACCAGGAACGCGACCCCTACGCGAGCCCCCGCCCGCAGCAGCCTCAGCACGACTACCGTCCGCAGCCGTCCGAGCACCAGGGCTACGACCAGCAGCGGGACGGCCGCGACCGCCGTGATCTGCAGGAGCAGCAGCCTCAGCACCGCCAGGGCGGACCGGGCACGGGCCGGGCCGGCGGCGGGCCGATGGGCACACAGTCCGCGCCGCCTCCCGGCACGAACGAGCCGCACGCGAGGCTGAACCCGAAGTACCTCTTCGACACCTTCGTCATCGGCGCCTCCAACCGCTTCGCCCACGCCGCGGCCGTCGCCGTGGCCGAGGCGCCCGCGAAGGCGTACAACCCCCTGTTCATCTACGGGGAGTCGGGGCTCGGGAAGACGCATCTGCTGCATGCCATCGGGCACTACGCGCGCAGCCTCTACCCGGGCACCCGGGTGCGGTACGTGAGCTCGGAGGAGTTCACCAACGAGTTCATCAACTCGATCCGCGACGGGAAGGGCGACACCTTCCGCAAGCGCTACCGGGACGTGGACATCCTTCTGGTCGACGACATCCAGTTCCTCGCGAGCAAGGAGTCGACACAGGAGGAGTTCTTCCACACCTTCAACACGCTCCACAACGCCAACAAGCAGATCGTGCTGTCCTCCGACCGGCCGCCCAAGCAGCTGGTGACCCTGGAGGACCGCCTGCGCAACCGGTTCGAGTGGGGTCTGACCACCGATGTGCAGCCGCCCGAGCTGGAGACTCGTATCGCGATCCTCCGCAAGAAGGCGGTGCAGGAGCAGCTCAACGCCCCGCCGGAGGTGCTCGAGTTCATCGCGTCCCGCATCTCGCGCAACATCCGTGAACTCGAGGGCGCGCTCATCCGCGTGACGGCCTTCGCGAGCCTCAACAGGCAGCCGGTGGATCTCGGTCTGACCGAGATCGTGCTCAAGGACCTGATCCCGGGCGGCGAGGACTCGGCCCCCGAGATCACCGCGCCGGCCATCATGGCCGCGACCGCGGACTACTTCGGGCTGACGGTAGAGGATTTGTGTGGATCCTCGCGCAGCCGTGTGCTGGTGACGGCACGCCAGATCGCCATGTACCTGTGCCGTGAGCTGACGGATCTCTCCTTGCCCAAGATCGGAGCCCAGTTCGGCGGGCGTGACCACACCACGGTCATGCACGCCGACCGGAAGATCCGAGCTCTCATGGCCGAGAGGCGTTCCATCTACAACCAGGTCACGGAGCTCACCAACCGCATCAAGAACGGCTGAAGCCACAGGCGGAGACAGAGGCGAGGCACAGCCCCCCGCACAGCGCGCCCGGAGGCGCCCCACGAGAGGACCGAGAGGTCTTTCGTGGGGCGCCTTTCTTCGTCAGGAGCCGATGAGACGGTGCCAGCAACCGCCCGACGGCACGGTGAGAGAGGCCGCTGAGCCCGCCTGGAAGGCTCGTTGGCAGCCTTCTCGCCGTCGTCAGAGCGGGCGGCTTCGGCGCGGAGTGTTCGAATACGGGCCTCGGAAGGGCGCTTCTCCACAGATGACCTGGGTTTTTGGTGTCCACAGCCTGGGGACTGCGAAGTTGTCCAGATTGCGTCCACAGGGTTCGCTACCGATACTCCATCAGGCCAGGTCAAGTGCCTGGGGATTTGTGGTCAACGACGATCCACAGCCTGTGGACAGAATTTTCGTCCACAGGGGCCCAAGCCCGTTGTCCACCGGCGGCCCACAGGTCAGGCCCTCTTGTCCCCAGCTTCTCCACACGCCTGTCCACTGTTCGGCAACCCGACACCCGCCTTCACCGCCAAGAGTGAAAGGCGTCACACCAGGGGTCTTGGTTCAGCTGTGGGGAACGGGGGTAAACCTGGGGACAGCCCTGGGGAGAAGTCACCCTGCCCTGTGCATCGGGTGTGCAGAACTTTCCTGTGTCCACAGAAGTGCCCGGTTGTCCACCGGTGTCACCCACAGGGTCGGTGGACAAAAAACCGAGTGTGACCTGCGGAAACAACGTTATCCACGGTTTCCACAGGGCCTACTACTACTACCACTCAGAGTTAGCCAGGAATCAGCTTCGAAGTGGGGCCTGTGCACAACTCGAGCGACGAGCTCGGCGAACCTCTTGGTGCGACTTGACCCCGAGCAGCAACGGCTGTCGGCGCCGTACGTCAGACTGGACCCCGGCGGCCTCCCCAGCCCATCGGCAGGGAGCCCCGGTCAGACGACGAGGCCAGCAGGGCGAGCGAGCAACAGCAGGAGGCGGTTCCGGTGAAGATCCGGGTGGAGCGCGACGTACTCGCGGAGGCAGTGGCCTGGGTGGCCCGCAGCCTCCCGGCCCGGCCGCCGGCGCCCGTTCTCGCGGGCCTTCTGCTGAAGGCTGAGGACGGCGCCCTCAGCTTCTCGAGCTTCGACTACGAGGTCTCGGCCAAGGTCTCCGTGGACGCGGAGATCGAGGAGGACGGCACGGTGCTCGTCTCCGGCCGGCTGCTCGCCGACATCTGCCGCGCCCTTCCTAACCGCCCCGTGGAGATTTCCACCGACGGCGTGCGGGCGACCGTGGTCTGCGGCTCCTCGCGTTTCACCCTCCACACACTGCCTGTGGAGGAGTACCCGGCGCTTCCGCAGATGCCGACCGCCACGGGTACCGTCCCCGGTGAGGTCTTCGCCTCGGCTGCGGCCCAGGTCGCCATCGCGGCCGGGCGCGACGACACCCTGCCCGTCCTGACCGGTGTCCGCATCGAGATCGAGGGCGACACCGTGACCCTCGCGTCGACCGACCGCTACCGCTTCGCCGTGCGTGAGTTCCTCTGGAAGCCGGAGAACCCGGACGCCTCCGCAGTGGCCCTGGTGCCCGCCAAAACCCTCCTGGACACCGCCAAGGCGCTGACCAGCGGCGACACGGTGACCCTGGCGCTGTCGGGGTCGGGTGCCGGCGAGGGACTCATCGGTTTCGAGGGCGCGGGACGTCGTACGACCACCCGGCTGCTCGAGGGCGACCTGCCGAAGTACCGGACGCTCTTTCCCACCGAGTTCAACTCGGTGGCGGTCATCGAGACCGCGCCGTTCGTCGAGGCCGTCAAGCGCGTGGCCCTCGTCGCCGAGCGGAACACCCCGGTGCGCCTCAGCTTCGAGCAGGGCGTCCTGATCCTGGAGGCCGGCTCCAGCGACGACGCACAGGCTGTGGAGCGCGTGGACGCGGTGCTCGAGGGCGACGACATCTCGATCGCCTTCAACCCGACCTTCCTGCTGGACGGGCTCAGCGCCATCGACTCCCCGGTGGCTCAGCTCTCCTTCACGACGTCGACCAAGCCCGCCCTGCTCAGCGGCCGCCCGGCCGTCGACGCCGAGGCCGACGACGCCTACAAGTACCTGATCATGCCGGTGCGCCTCTCCGGCTGATCCGGGCATCGTTCCCTCATCCCGGCTTCCGGTGGGCAGGCTCAGCGCCGAGCGTGCCCACCTGCGCCGCCCCCCGCCGTGCCGTCCTGGGCGGGCGTAGGCTCGGACCCGGGTACGAATCGGCACAACGCTTAAGGAATCTCTGATGGAGCTCGGTCTCGTCGGCCTCGGCAAGATGGGCGGCAACATGCGTGAGCGCATCCGCCGCGCAGGCCACACCGTCATCGGTTACGACCGCAACGCGGACATCGCCGATGTGCACAGCCTCGAAGAACTTGTGGGCAAGCTCAAGGGCCCGCGCGTCGTCTGGGTCATGGTCCCGGCAGGTGCGGCGACCCAGTCCACGGTCGATGAGCTGGCCGAGCTGCTCTCCCCTGGTGACATCGTCGTGGACGGCGGGAACTCCCGCTGGACCGACGACGAGAAGCACGCCGTCGAACTCGGCATCAAGGGCATCGGCTTCGTCGACTGCGGTGTCTCCGGCGGCGTCTGGGGCCTTGAGAACGGCTACGCGCTGATGTACGGCGGCGACGCCGCCCACGTCGAGAAGGTCCAGCCGATCTTCGACGCCCTCAAGCCGGAGGGTCAGTTCGGTTCCGTCCACGCGGGCAAGGTCGGCGCCGGCCACTTCGCCAAGATGGTCCACAACGGCATCGAGTACGCCATGATGCAGGCGTACGCCGAGGGCTGGGAGCTCCTGGAGAAGGTCGACTCCGTCACGGACGTGCGCGAGGTCTTCCGCTCCTGGCAGGAGGGCACGGTCATCCGTTCCTGGCTGCTCGACCTGGCGGTCAACGCGCTGGACGACGACGAGCACCTGGACCAGCTGCGCGGCTTCGCGGCCGACTCCGGCGAGGGCCGGTGGACGGTCGAGGCGGCCATCGACAACGCGGTGCCGCTGCCCGCGATCACGGCGTCCCTGTTCGCGCGCTTCGCCTCGCGGCAGGACGACTCCCCGCAGATGAAGATGATCGCCGCGCTGCGCAACCAGTTCGGCGGACACGCGGTCGAGAACAAGAAGTAGCCGCCGGAGCAAGCGGCAGGCGGTACAGCAGCACACGGAAGAGCAGTCGGAAAGGTCGGCGACCATGCACGTCACGCATCTCTCGCTGGCCGACTTCCGCTCGTACGCCCGGGTCGAGGTGCCTCTCGATCCGGGCGTCACCGTGTTCGTGGGGGCCAACGGCCAGGGCAAGACCAATCTGGTCGAAGCTGTCGGCTATCTCGCGACGCTGGGCAGCCACCGGGTTTCCTCGGACGCTCCCCTGGTCCGGATGGGCGCCGAGCGCGCCGTGGTGCGCGCCGCGGTCACCCGGGGCGAGCGTTCGCAGCTGATCGAGCTGGAGCTCAATCCCGGCCGCGCCAATCGGGCGCGAATCAACAGGTCGTCGCAGGTCAGACCGCGTGACGTCCTGGGGATCGTGAGGACGGTGCTGTTCGCACCCGAGGATCTCGCCCTGGTGAAGGGCGACCCCGGTGAGCGGCGCCGCTTCCTGGACGAACTGATCACGGCGCGTTCCCCGCGCATGGCCGGCGTCCGCTCCGACTACGAGCGTGTGCTGAAGCAGCGGAACACCCTTCTGAAGTCCGCCGCCATGGCCCGCAGGCACGGCGGCCGGTCGATGGACATGTCCACCCTGGACGTGTGGGACCAGCATCTGGCGCAGGTGGGAGCCGAACTCCTCGCGCAGCGGCTGGACCTGATCGCGACCCTGCAGCCGCTTGCGGACAAGGCGTACGCGGACGTGGCTCCCGGCGGCGGTCCCGTGTCGCTGGAGTACCGAAGCTCGATCGGTGCCGATGTGGAGCCCGCACGCACCCGCGAGGAGCTGTACGAGCAGGTGACGGCCGCGCTGGCGCAGGCGCGGAAGCAGGAGATCGAACGTGGCGTGACCCTGGTCGGGCCGCACCGGGACGACCTGGTCCTGAGCCTGCGCGGAATGCCGGCCAAGGGGTACGCGAGCCACGGTGAGTCGTGGTCGTACGCCCTGGCGTTGCGGCTGGCCTCGTACGATCTGCTGCGCACCGAGGGGAACGAGCCGGTGCTCGTGCTCGACGACGTCTTCGCCGAGCTGGACGCGCGCCGCCGCGAGCGGCTGGCCGAGCTGGTCGCGGGGGGCGAGCAGGTGCTGGTGACGGCCGCGGTGGACGACGACGTCCCCGGAGTCCTGGCGGGAGCGCGGTACGCGGTGTCGGCGGGTGCGGTGGAGCGGCGGTGAGCGGAGCGGACGAGACGGGCGCACCCACTCCGGGCCCCGCGAAGCAGCCCGAGGCGTCGGGCGTCGACCTGGCACGGGTGGCCCTGCGCGCGGCAAAGGAGCAGGCACGGGCGCGGGGCGCCGCCGCACAGCAGAAGAAACAGGCCAGGCGTGGCGGCGGGCTGCGGTCGGGAGCACGCTCCGACGGCCGTGATCCGCTGGCCCTTGGTTCGGCGATCAACCGGCTGATCACCGAGCGGGGCTGGGAGACGCCCGCCGCGGTGGGCGGTGTGATGGGCCGCTGGCCGCAGATCGTCGGTGACGATCTGGCCAATCACTGCGTGCCCCTGCGGTACGACGAGGACCCGGCTGAGCGGGTTCTGACCGTCCAGTGCGACTCGACGGCGTGGGCGACGCAGCTGCGGCTGCTGGCGCCGCAGCTGGTGGCCCGGCTGAACGCGGATCTCGGGCAGGGCACGGTGCGGTTGATCAAGGTGCTGGGACCCCAGGGTTCGCAGCGCAGGTTCGGTCCTCTGCGGGCTCCGGGAAGCAAGGGCCCCGGCGACACCTACGGCTGAGCAGGGCTTTTTCCGTTTCCCGGGCAGTGCCCGGACGGGTGGCACCGGACCGCTCCGGGGAACGCCTGATGGCCGGTGACCAGCCTTCTGCCCCGGTTTGCCATGAACACGGCGCATCCGGTTTGTGCTGATATGTGCCCTCTTGGTTCGTCCGGGAAGCGTGAGGCGTCCCTCACCGTAGCGGGAGGTTGACAGCCCGAAGCGCGCAATGCCCTCGTGAGCCTCTCGGGGCCCCTTCCTGAATATGGGGAGTCGTCAGCCGCCGGTTCAGGGCGGCACATGCGTACTCAGGCACCGGCAAACCCCCATTCATGTCGGAGCTACCGGTAGACTGGTGGACAATCCCGCTTCCTCGCGGGAGTCGTCGATACACGCCGAACGACGCAGCCGCTCCCGCGAGCCGGAGAACGGCCTGTGCTGTGCCAGAAAGGGCGCTTCGTGGCCGATTCCGGCAACCCCAACGAGAACATCCCGTCCACCACCGGTGCGCCCGGGGAGGTCACCGCCTCTTACGACGCCAGCGCGATCACCGTGCTCGAGGGCCTGGACGCGGTCCGCAAGCGACCTGGCATGTACATCGGCTCGACCGGTGAGCGCGGCCTGCACCACCTCGTGCAGGAAGTCGTCGACAACTCGGTCGACGAGGCGATGGCCGGCCACGCGGACACCATCGACGTCACGATCCTCGCCGACGGCGGGGTGCGCGTGGTGGACAACGGCCGAGGCATCCCGGTCGGCATCGTGCCGTCCGAGGGAAAGCCGGCCGTCGAGGTCGTGCTGACCGTCCTGCACGCGGGCGGCAAGTTCGGCGGCGGCGGTTACGCCGTCTCCGGCGGTCTGCACGGTGTGGGTGTCTCCGTCGTCAACGCCCTGTCCACGCGGGTCTCCGTCGAGGTCAAGACGGACGGATACCGCTGGACCCAGGACTACAAGCTCGGTGTTCCGACCGCTCCGCTGGCCAAGCACGAGGCCACCGAGGAGTCCGGCACGTCGGTCACCTTCTGGGCCGACGGCGACGTCTTCGAGACCACCGAGTACAGCTTCGAGACGCTTTCGCGCCGCTTCCAGGAGATGGCGTTCCTCAACAAGGGGCTCACCCTCAAGCTCACCGACGAGCGGGAGTCGGCGAAGGCCACGGCAGGTGCCGACAGCGCCGAGGCGGTCGACGTCCCCGACGACGAGTCGACCCGTACGGTCACGTACCACTACGAGAACGGCATCGTCGACTTCGTCAAGTACCTCAACTCCCGCAAGGGCGACCTCATTCACCAGTCGGTGATCGACATCGAGGCCGAGGACAAGGACCGGCTGCTCTCCGCCGAGATCGCCATGCAGTGGAACACGCAGTACACCGAGGGCGTCTACTCCTTCGCCAACGCGATCCACACGCATGAGGGCGGCACGCACGAGGAGGGCTTCCGTGCGGCGCTGACCTCGCTGGTCAACCGTTACGCGCGCGACAAGAAGCTGCTGCGCGAGAAGGACGACAACCTCACCGGTGAGGACGTCCGCGAGGGTCTGACGGCGATCATCTCGGTGAAGCTGGGTGAGCCGCAGTTCGAGGGCCAGACGAAGACCAAGCTGGGCAACACCGAGGCGAAGACCTTCGTCCAGAAGGTCGTCCACGAGCAGCTCACGGACTGGTTCGACCGGAACCCCAACGAGGCCGCCGACATCATCCGCAAGGGCATCGCCGCCTCCACGGCGCGTGTCGCGGCCCGTAAGGCGCGTGACCTGACCCGGCGCAAGGGGCTCCTGGAGAGCGCCTCGCTGCCCGGAAAGCTGAGCGACTGCCAGTCGAACGACCCGACGAAGTGCGAGATCTTCATCGTCGAGGGTGACTCCGCCGGTGGTTCGGCGAAGTCCGGCCGAAACCCGATGTACCAGGCCATCCTGCCGATCCGAGGCAAGATCCTGAACGTCGAGAAGGCCCGTATCGACAAGATCCTGCAGAACACCGAGGTCCAGGCGCTGATCTCGGCCTTCGGTACCGGGGTCCATGAGGACTTCGACATCGAGAAGCTGCGCTATCACAAGATCATTCTGATGGCTGACGCCGACGTCGACGGCCAGCACATCAACACCCTGCTGCTGACCTTCCTGTTCCGCTTCATGCGGCCGCTGGTGGAGTCCGGGCACGTGTACCTCTCGCGTCCGCCGCTCTACAAGATCAAGTGGGGCCGCGACGACTTCGAGTACGCGTACTCGGACCGCGAGCGCGACGCTCTGGTGGCGCTCGGCAAGCAGAACGGCAAGCGGATCAAGGAAGACTCGATCCAGCGCTTCAAGGGTCTCGGCGAGATGAACGCCGAGGAACTGCGCATCACCACGATGGACGTCGACCACCGCGTGCTCGGCCAGGTCACGCTCGACGACGCGGCGCAGGCCGACGACCTGTTCTCCGTGCTGATGGGCGAGGACGTCGAGGCGCGGCGCTCGTTCATCCAGCGCAACGCCAAGGACGTCCGTTTCCTCGACATCTGAGTCGGCCGTACAAGCAAGCCGCAGCGCGAAAGGACTTTGACCAGCAATGGCCGACGAGAACACCCCTGTGACACCTGAAGAGGAGCCCGCAGTAGCGGGTGTGGGCATGCGTGTCGAGCCCGTGGGGCTCGAGACGGAGATGCAGCGCTCCTACCTCGACTACGCGATGTCCGTCATCGTGTCGCGTGCGCTCCCCGACGTGCGGGACGGCCTGAAGCCCGTTCACCGCCGGGTGCTCTACGCGATGTACGACGGTGGCTACCGGCCCGAGAAGGGCTTCTACAAGTGCGCCCGCGTCGTCGGTGACGTCATGGGTACGTACCACCCGCACGGCGACTCCTCGATCTACGACGCGCTCGTGCGACTGGCGCAGCACTGGTCGATGCGCATGCCGCTCGTGGACTCCAACGGCAACTTCGGTTCCCCGGGCAACGACCCGGCCGCGGCGATGCGGTACACCGAGTGCAAGATGATGCCGCTGTCCATGGAGATGGTCCGGGACATCGACGAGGAGACCGTCGATTTCAAGGACAACTACGACGGCCGCAACCAGGAGCCGGTGGTCCTGCCGGCGCGCTTCCCGAACCTGCTGATCAACGGTTCGGCGGGCATCGCGGTCGGTATGGCGACCAACATCCCGCCGCACAACCTGCGCGAGGTCGCGGCCGGTGCGCAGTGGTACCTGGAGCACCCGGAGGCCTCGCACGAGGAGCTCCTGGACGCGCTGCTCGAACGGATCAAGGGCCCGGACTTCCCGACGGGCGCGCTGGTCGTCGGCCGCAAGGGCATCGAGGAGGCGTACCGCACGGGGCGCGGCTCCATCACGATGCGCGCCGTCGTGGCGGTCGAGGAGATCCAGGGCCGTCAGTGCCTGGTGGTCACGGAACTCCCGTACCAGACCAACCCCGACAACCTCGCGCAGAAGATCGCCGACCTGGTGAAGGACGGCAAGGTCGGCGGGATCGCGGACGTTCGCGACGAGACGTCCTCGCGCACGGGCCAGCGCCTGGTCGTCGTGCTGAAGCGGGACGCGGTCGCCAAGGTCGTGCTGAACAACCTCTACAAGCACACCGATCTGCAGACGAACTTCGGCGCGAACATGCTGGCGCTCGTCGACGGGGTGCCGCGCACACTGTCGATCGACGCGTTCATCCGGCACTGGGTGACCCACCAGATCGAGGTCATCGTCCGGCGCACCAGGTTCCGGCTGCGCAAGGCCGAGGAGCGTGCGCACATCCTGCGCGGCCTGCTCAAGGCCCTGGACGCGATCGACGAGGTCATCGCACTCATCCGGCGCAGCAACACCGTGGAGATCGCGCGCGAGGGCCTCATGGGCCTGCTGGAGATCGACGAGCTCCAGGCGAACGCGATCCTGGAGATGCAGCTGCGACGGCTGGCCGCACTGGAGCACCAGAAGATCACCGCCGAGCACGACGAGTTGCAGGCGAAGATCAACGAGTACAACGCGATCCTGGCGTCGCCCGAACTGCAGCGGAACATCGTCAGCGAGGAACTCGCGGCGATCGTCGACAAGTTCGGCGACGACCGGCGTTCGAAGCTCGTGCCCTTCGACGGCGACATGTCCATCGAGGACCTGATCGCCGAGGAGGACATCGTCGTCACGATCTCCCGCGGCGGCTATGTGAAGCGCACGAAGACGGACGACTACCGCTCGCAGAAGCGCGGCGGCAAGGGCGTGCGGGGCACGAAGCTGAGGGAAGACGACATCGTCGACCACTTCTTCGTGTCGACGACGCACCACTGGCTGCTGTTCTTCACGAACAAGGGCCGGGTGTACCGGGCCAAGGCCTACGAACTGCCGGACGCCGGCCGCGACGCGCGCGGTCAGCACGTCGCGAACCTGCTGGCCTTCCAGCCGGACGAGCAGATCGCGCAGATCCTGGCGATCCGTGACTACGAGGCGGCGCCGTATCTGATCCTCGCCACCAAGGGCGGCTTGGTGAAGAAGACCTCGCTGAAGGACTACGACTCGCCGCGTTCGGGCGGCGTCATCGCGATCAACCTCCGGGAGACGGAGAGCGGCGCCGACGACGAACTGATCGGTGCCGAACTCGTGTCGGCCGAGGACGACCTGCTTCTCGTCAGCAGGAAGGCCCAGTCGATCAGGTTCACCGCTACGGACGATGCGCTGCGCCCCATGGGCCGTGCCACCTCGGGCGTCAAGGGCATGAGTTTCCGCGAGGGAGACGAACTGCTCTCGATGAATGTTGTCCGGCCCGGTACGTTCGTGTTCACTGCCACCGACGGCGGTTACGCGAAGCGGACCGCTGTCGACGAGTACCGCGTCCAGGGTCGCGGCGGTCTCGGCATCAAGGCCGCCAAGATCGTGGAGGACCGTGGTTCCCTCGTCGGCGCGCTGGTGGTCGAGGAGGCGGACGAGATCCTCGCCATCACGCTCGGCGGTGGTGTAATCCGTACGCGGGTCAATGAAGTCAGGGAGACGGGCCGTGACACCATGGGCGTCCAACTGATCAATCTGGGCAAGCGTGATGCCGTCGTCGGCATCGCGCGCAACGCCGAGGCAGGTCGTGAGGCCGAAGAGGTCGACGGGACCGATGAGGCCGAAGGCGCCACGGTCGAGGCCGATGCCGCGATCGTGGGCGAGGGCACAGTCGAAGGCACGGCGCCTTCGGCCGGGGAGCACGAGGAGTAGAGCGTGAGTGGAGCCACGGGCGATGGTTCGGCCGCTTCCGGAGCAGGTGCGAACGGCGCCCGTGGCCCTGCCACGGACTCCCAAGGGGGCACTGTGACGGACACTCGGGGACCTCAACCGCAGTACGAGGGGTACGCGACCGGGCCGTTGCCCGGCGAGCGGGAGCCCGCACCGGGCCAGGCGGGGCCCTATCACCCGCCGCAGGCGTACCCGTCCCCCGCGGGCGGTACGCAGGGTGGCGGCACAGAGGGCGGAGCGCAGGGCGTGGGCGGCGTACAGGCGATGCGTAAGCCCCGGACGGGGGCGCGGACGACTCCGCGTATCCGGAAGGCCCGTCTGCGGGTGGCGAAGGCCGATCCGTGGTCGGTGATGAAGGTGAGCTTCCTGCTCTCCATCGCCCTCGGTATCTGCACCGTGGTCGCGGCCGCGGTCCTGTGGATGGTGATGGACGCCATGGGTGTCTTCTCCACCGTGGGCGGCACGATCAGTGAGGCCACCGGCTCGAACGAGAGCAACGGCTTCGATCTTCAGTCGTTCCTGTCGCTGCCGCGGGTCCTCATCTTCACGTCGGTCATCGCTGTGGTCGACGTGGTGCTGGCCACCGCGCTGGCGACGCTGGGCGCCTTCATCTACAACTTGTCGGCCGGCTTCGTGGGTGGTGTCGAGCTCACTCTCGCCGAGGACGAGTAGGGCGCCGGGTATCGATTTTGGGACTGGCCCCGACGTGCGCTAATCTTCAGAAGTCAGCGCAGCAGCGCGGCGGGGCTATAGCTCAGTTGGTTAGAGCGCATCCCTGATAAGGATGAGGCCACAGGTTCAAATCCTGTTAGCCCCACCAGCCAGAAGACCACCTACTCAAATGAGTAGGTGGTCTTTTGCGTCTACGTCTGACATCAGCCGAGGGGCAGTTGCTCCGGCGGTCCAGGGGCGGCCGACTCCGGGAGTCGGGGCCGGTTCACGCCTTTCCCGGTTCCACAGTGCTCCGCCTGGTGACGGTCGGTCGGACGGTGCCGGGACCTGGGCCCGTGGCGGCCCGGCCGGGTATCCGGTACGCGGGAGCCGCCGAGCCGCCCCGGAACGATGGAGCGGCCTTGCTTCTCTCCCGCGCGTCGGCGGACAGGCGCACCGGGCACACAGGAAGGCCCCTGCCGGTGTGGACCGGACCAGGGGCCTGGGTGGTGTCAGTGACGCTCTCAGGGTGGCAGCGGGGTGGAGTCCCCGGCGGGAGCCGCGCCACGGGCGGAGCGTGTACTGCCGGTCGCGTGTGCGGCCTCCGTGTTGTCCGCCGCCGACTGCCGGGTGGCCGGTGACGAGCCGTGCGCCTCGGCGCGGATGCGCTGCTTCATGGTGGGTGGCAGCGCCCTGTCACGCGGAAGGGTCCATCGCACCGACGGTGTGTTCGCGGTTGCCGTAGCCGCACCCGTGTGCTCCTGGCTCGTGGTCGCCGGCTCCGCGGCTGCGGTCTGGGCGGTGGCGAGGCCCAGCGAGGCGAGAAGTGCGAAGAAGGCGGTGATGAAGGCGGTCCAGATGCTCTTGACCCTGAAGGTGCTCATGGCCCCTCGCTTTCAGGTGGTCCGGTTTGCTTACCTTTCCGATGATGTGGATGTGGGCCCCGGATTCCGGGAGCGACGCCCCGGGTGCGCCGATCTTCCGATGAACACCACTCTTATGGTTCAACCGGCTCCGATGTCTTGCTTTCGAGGTGCCTGGAGGCCCGTAAAGGGCCGCCTGCGGGGTTGCGGGCAGGTCACCGATCGGTATCGGCCGGTGTGTATAGTCGGGCGGCAGAAGGCCCCCTTACGCCAAGGAAAGACGAGGTCGCGCGGTGAAGAAGCTTCTCCTGGTCGCACTGGCCGCCATCGGCGGGCTCCTCGTGTACCGCCAGATCCAGGCGGATCGCGCCGAGCAGGATCTGTGGACGGAGGCGACCGACTCCGTGCCCGCAGGTCCGGGTGTGTGAGACGGAACAGTCTGCTAAGAGCCCCGGCCGCCGAGCGGCCGGGGCTTTGTGCTGTCCGGACCCGCTGTCCGGGCGCCGTAGTGGCGGGATTCGCGTAAGCGAATCTTTTGGTTGCGTATGCAATGCGGTCTGGGCTGTGCGGGCTTCAGGGAGGGGCCGCTACGTGCTCGGACAAGGGCGGGAGCCGGCTACGGCACCGTGGAGGTGCCACATGCGGAGGCCGTTCCCATCGTCGGCGGACGTCAGCGCCATGCGTTTCGCCGGCAGGCACTACCTCTCGGTGACGTTCTCCCCGAAGGTCGCGGAACACGGCGGCGACGACGCGATCGGGCTGACGCTGAAGGTCAAGGTCGTCAACGACGTCGAGCCGAAAGGAGCGGCACCATGAAGACGGTGGGCAGGCCGGAGCCTGGGAGCCGGTCAGGTCTGGGTCAGCGCCCAGATGCCCACCGCGAAGCAGAGCAGGGCCACCAGCAGTACCGGCACGGCCACTTTCGGAGGAGGCCCCGGCCGCCTCGCGGGGGCGGGTGGTGGGGCGGGCGCGTGCGGGGCGACGTCCTGGGGAGCCTGGAGGTGCTGGGCCGTGTAGGCGCGGGTGGGCGCCGCTCCGTAGGGCACGGCGTCCGTGGCCGCCTGGGACGGGTCCGGCGCGGAGCCAGTCGCGTAGGGCCCGTACGGTGCGGCCGGGGCCGGCTGCGGGACAGGTGCCCGCTGCGGGGGAGGTGCGAGGTGGAAGCTGCCCGTCTCCGACATGGAGGACGGCTGGGGGGAGGGCGACTGGCGCTGGCGCCCGTCGGCCGGCGCGGGCGTGTACGACCGCGGTGAGGGCTGCGGTGGCGTTGCCGGTCGTCCGGCCGACTGCGGGGGTGTGCGCGCTCCCTCGGCGGGGGGTTCCGGTCCGTCGGGGCCGAATCCCGCCGGCAGGGGACCGATCTGGTCGAACACCTCCACCGGCTCGTCGTCCCCACCGGCTTCCGCCAGCATCTCCACCGCTGCGGTCAGCGCCTTGCGCGCTCCCGTGGCCGTGCGGAAGCGGGCGTGCGGATCGGGCTGGAGCAGGCCGGCGAGTACCTGCCACAGGGGCTCAGGGACGCCCTGAGGGGCGCCAGGGGTGCCATGGGCGGCGAAGTACTCGATCAGTGCCTGGGCGTCGGGCTTCTGTCCCTGCAACAGGTAGAGCGCGACCAGGCCGACGGCGAACAGGTCCGCCGGGAAGTCGGGCTCCGCGCCCATCAGCTGTTCGGGCGCGAAGTAACCCGGGGTACCGACCACGTAGTTGGTCTCGGTCAGCCGTGGCTCGCCCTTGCGCATCGAGATGCCGAAGTCGGACAGGCGCAGATGCGGTCTGCCCGTTCCGGTGGCCTCCATGAGGATGTTGGCCGGTTTGATGTCCCGGTGCACGACCCCCTCGGCATGCACCGTGGACAGTCCGGACAGCAGCTGGTCCAGGAGCAGGCAGACGAAGCGCGGAGGCAACGGGCCGTAGTCGCCTATGACGTGGGCCAGGGATCCACCACTGACCAGATCCATCGTGAAGAGGACCTTGTCGTCGTCGGCGGCCCAGCTGGCCGGCGCGAGTACGTGCGGATGCTCGATGCGCAGTGCCTGCTCGCGGACGAAACGCAGCAGCGTGTGCGCGTCGCTCTGCTGCAGGACCTTGGCCGCCACGTAGCGGTGGCGCCTGTGGTCCCACGCGCGCCAGACGGCGCCGACCCCGCCACGTCCGATCGGATCGACGAGCTCGTACCGACCGGCGAAGACCTCACCCATTGCGCTGTGCCCGCTCCCGTTCCGTATCGGTTCCTGCCCCGGCTGTCGGGATACTGCCACGGGCTCCGCTTCCCCGTGGCAGTTCCGGGCTCTGGGCCTGTTCCTCCCGAAGGGCCCTAGTTCTGGTGGCCTTCGTAGTGCGCGACCGCGTCGGCGGTGCGCCCCGCTCCGTACACCCTGAGGAACTCTGCCAGTTCCGGGTGCGCGGGGGTGAGGGAGTCGGCCGCATTGATGATGTCACCGGCCGCGGCGACCGACCGCAGCAGTGACTGGATCTCGCGGACCACACGTCGCACGGTGGGCGCTCCGCCTGTGCTGGAGGCCTGACCGGTGTTGGTGAGTACCGAGCCACCCTGCGACTTCTTGATCTCTTCCATGCGCTCCGTCGCCTCACCCGCGCTGATGCTGCCGTCCGCCACCTGGCCGGCGAGCTCCTGAAGTGCCTGCACCCGCTGGACGACAGCAGGGTTGCCGATCTTGGCGCGCTGGCCGCTCATCAACTGGGAGAGCATCGGGGCGGACAGCCCGAGCACCGCGGCGAGCCGGGCCTGATTCAGGCCCAGGTCGTCTATCAGCCTGCGGAAGAGCGCCCCCAGCGGCTCCCCGTACCAGCTGCGCTGAAGCTCCCTGGCTCTAGCCGTGGCCTCTTGCTGAGCTGCGTCCATTGCGTCTCCCCTTCGCTGCGGCTTCGCTGCTGCGAACCTCGTCGTGCATCTTACGGAGAGCGGTTCCAGACCGGGAGTCCCAACTCCTTTTGCAAGATTCAGGGGGTCACCCGGTACTCTGTTCTGCGACGGACCTCGCGACGTGGCTGTGCGCCGTGATGTCCTTTTTTCGGGGCCTTAGCTCAGTTGGTAGAGCGCTGCCTTTGCAAGGCAGATGTCAGGAGTTCGAATCTCCTAGGCTCCACATTCAAAAGAGCCCGTCCGACCTGCGGAAACGCAGGTCGGAC
>NZ_JBHVCT010000047.1:0-50743 GCF_042803195.1 Streptomyces sp. NPDC057428 | reverse complement strand
GGTCGGACGGGCTCTCTTCCGTAGGGAGCCCTCGGGCGGGTGAGCCAGTTCGCGGTCCGTCGCGGTCACCTCGCTGCCTCCAGCCGCAGGAACTGCCGGTGTGCCGCGGTGCCCCGCACTCGCGTGTCCCCCGATTCGGTTTCACGTGAAACGGCGAGGGGCGCCGGAGACCGTGAGGTCTTCCGGCGCCCCTCGCAGACGTCCGATTCCCGGGCGGGCCGGGTCAGCGCTGTCGGTCTAGCGGTTGTCGTCCCGGCCGTCCGCCCGCTCCGGGCCGGACTCGGCCTCGTCCTGCTTGACGCGGACCTCCGGGTCGAGAACCGAGGTGCCGCTGCCGTCGACCGACGTCAGAGGAGCGCGGTCATCAGCCACCTCGGTGGGGGCGGGCGGCTCGACGAGCCAGTCCGGGTTGGCCTGCTTGTCCCACCACTTCCAAGCGGCGAAGGCGCCGGCGGCCAGCACGCCGATCACCAGGAAGCCCTTGGCCGTCCGGCCGGCCTTGGCCCGTCGCTCATGCCTCTTGACGAGCTTGTGGATCTCCTTGGCCGTGACCTGGCCACGCAGTGCCGCCAGCGCGGCCGTGCTGCGTGCGGTGGCCTCCTCGGCCATGGGGCGGCTCGCCGCCACGGCGTACTCGACACGGGGCACGGTGTAGTCCGCCGCGGTCCGTGCTGCACTGCGCGTCCGTACAGCGGCCTTGTGCGCGGCCTCGTCGACCTTGGGGGGCACATGCGTCAGTGCCTGTTCGATCCGCGGGGCGAGATGCGCGCCGTACTGGACGCGCGCCTGCGCGGCTGCCTTCGACATCTTGGGCGCGAGCCGTGCGCGAGCCTCCTGGGCGTAGTGGGCGGCCTGTTCCTTGGCCGTGTCGGCGTAGGGCGCCACCACTTCCGCGGCGTGCTGCGCGCTGTCCTTCGCCGAGTAGGTTGCGGCGCGCACGCTGTCGATGCGGGTCACGGGATCCTCCTCCTTGGTGGCGGGTAGGTACTCCGCCTATCCACCCAATTCGAAATCATGCCCGCTGAGGCACGAAGCGCCATGCGGGACGGGCATCCGGGTCATGTCGGCATTCTCGGGCAACGCGGTGCAAGAGGAGCGTGTCGACGACGATGTCACGGTTCGTGTCGGCGCGCTGCGTGCCGTCCGGCACTTGGCCGTACGTTTCGCGCAAGACGTGCGGGAAGGGTGTGGGAAAGCGGGCAACGAGGTGAGCGCGCCTCTGCCGCGGGGCGGTGACCGGCGTGTGGAGGGGTGCACCGTGCGAGGATCGGTGGTCATCAGCGAGGACTTACGGAAGGCAGATCGTGGCCGAGGAGCTTTACGCCACTTTGAAGACCAACCACGGCGACATCGCGATCCGGCTTCTGCCGAACCACGCGCCCAAGACGGTCAGGAACTTCGTCGAGCTCGCCCGGGGCGAGCGAGAGTGGACCGACCCGGAGACCGGCAGGAAGTCCACGGACAAGCTGTACGACGGAACTGTCTTCCACCGCGTCATCAGCGGCTTCATGATCCAGGGCGGCGACCCGCTGGGGAACGGAACGGGGGGCCCGGGCTACGAGTTCGGTGACGAGTTCCACCCCGACCTCGCCTTCACCCAGCCCTACCTCCTGGCGATGGCCAACGCGGGGCCGGGTACCAACGGCTCGCAGTTCTTCGTCACGGTGTCTCCCACCGCCTGGCTGACCGGCAAGCACACCATCTTCGGTGAGGTCGCCGACGAGGCGGGCAGGAAGGTCGTGGACGCCATCGCGGCCGCTCCGACCAACCCGCGCACCGACCGGCCGCTCCAGGACGTGGTGATCGAATCGGTCGTCGTCGAGACCCGCTGATCCGACGCGTCCGCCCCCTTCCCGGGGCCGCTGAGCCGACGGGCGGGTGCCCGCACGGGAACCAACCGCGTTGCTCGTCCGTACTGCTACATAACGGGCGAGCGGGCGGTTGCATGTGCGCGCCGCCTCCCCGGACGAGGACCGAAGGGGCCGTGACCGATGGAGAAGCAGCAGCCGCCGGAAGACCGGGACGGGTCCACGGCCGCGGGTGGCCCTCCCACCTGTTATCGCCACCCGGAGCGGGAGACGGGGATCCGCTGCACGAGGTGCGAGCGTCCGATCTGCACGGACTGCATGATCGGGGCATCGGTGGGATTCCAGTGCCCGGACTGTGTCCGTCAGGGATCCGGTACGGGCCATCACCCCGTGGCCGCCCGGCCGCGAACCCTGGCAGGCGGCAGCGTCGCCGCCGACCCACGGCTGATCACCAAGATCCTCATCGCTCTCAACCTCGTCGTCTTCATCGTGGTCTGGGCCAGACCGGAGCTGCTCGACGATCTCCTGCTGTTCGGCCGTGCCACCACGGACGATCCCTCGGCCGGCTACGAGGGAGTCGCCGAGGGGCAGTGGTACCGCCTGGCGACGTCGATGTTCCTGCATGTCGAGGTGTGGCACATCGCCTTCAACATGCTGGGGCTGTGGTGGCTCGGAGGGCCTCTCGAAGCCGCGCTCGGCCGCGTCCGCTACCTCGCGCTGTACCTGCTGTCCGGGCTCGCGGGCAGTGCGCTCACCTACGTGATCGCCGCTCCCGCGCAGGGGTCACTAGGGGCGTCCGGCGCCGTCTTCGGTCTCCTGGGCGCCACGGCTGTGCTCATGCGCCGCATGAACTACGACCTGCGTCCCGTGATCGCGCTGCTCGTGGTGAACCTGATCTTCACCTTCAACCCATGGGGCAGGATCGCCTGGCAGGCACACGTAGGCGGACTCGTCGCCGGTGCCCTGATCGCCATCGCCATGATTCACGCACCGCGCGAGCGTCGGAGTCTCGTGCAGTACGGCGCCTGCGCACTGGTCCTGCTCGCGGTCGTGGCCGCAGTCCTGGCGAGAACCGCTGCGCTCACCTGAGCGGAATTGCTTGCTCCAGAGATGCGGTTGTCCACAGAACGTGCCTGAGTCTTGTGTACGACGTGGGGAACAGGTGTGCCCCTTGTCGCTGAACCGGGTTCTCCCAGCAAGGACAAGGGGCACACCCTCTCGCAATGCGTAAGTGTGCAGTCACACCAGCGTCAACCGCGAGGGAAGTTATCCACAGATCGTCTGACCTTTTCCCCCGCCTGTGGATAACTCTGTGGGTAACTTCAGGGCAGAGCTACTTCCACTGCGTGGAGACGCCGAAACCACCCGCGATGAAGCCGAAGCCCACCACGATGTTCCAGTTGCCCAACGCGCTGAGCGGCATGTCGCCCTCGGTGACGTAGAAGAGCACGATCCAGGCCAGACCGACCAGGAAGAGCGCCAGCATCACCGGCGCCACCCAACTGCGGTTGGACAGCTTTATGCTCGTCGACTGCTTCGTCGGCGGCGGCGTGAAGTCTGCCTTCTTGCGGATACGTGACTTCGGCACGAGGAACTCTCCTGTCGATGCGCTGCGTGACCGCGCAGGGATCTGTGGCTGGCGCCGGGGCGCAAGGGGGAATGCTGCCTCCCCGGGGCGTCCGTTAGCGTAGTGCTTCCGTGGCGCCTAAGGAGATAAGGGTACGTTGAGCAATTCTGGCGACTCTCCTCGCGGCCCGGCCCGACGCATCTCCCGTCGGCCGGTCCAGGGCCTCACAGCGGCCGTTTTCGCGCTGGCCGGACTGATCTTCGTCACCAGTGCCAACGCGGCCAAGGGGACCGACATCCGTACCGACTCCTCCCTGCTGAAGCTGTCCGATCTCATTCAGCAGCGCAGCGAGAAGAACGCGGAACTGGACGAATCGACCTCATCCGTCCGGGCGGACATCGACACCCTCGCCAGGCGGGACGACGGGAGCACCCGGGCCGAGGACCGCGAACTCGACGCACTGGAGAAGGCCGCGGGCACCACGGCGGTCACCGGTGAGGCGCTGTCGGTCACGCTGAACGACGCCCCGCCGAATGCCACGGCCAACCCCGGATACCCCGATCCGCAGCCGAACGACCTGGTCATCCACCAGCAGGACCTCCAGGCCGTGGTCAACGCTCTCTGGCAGGGCGGGGCGCGGGGGATCAGGGTGATGGACCAGCGGCTGATCTCCACGAGCGCGGTGCGCTGCGTCGGCAACACGCTGATCCTGCAGGGCCGGGTCTACTCGCCCCCGTACAAGGTCACCGCCGTCGGCGACCGGGGGAATCTCAGGCAGGCGCTCGACGACTCCACGGCGATCCAGAACTACCGGCTGTACGTGAAGGCGTACGGGCTGGGATGGAAGGTCGAGGAGAACGACAGGCTGACTCTCCCCGGCTATTCGGGCACGGTCGACCTCCACTACGCACGGCCTGTGCGGTAGGACGGCTCCGGGCCCGTCCGTGTGGCTTTCCACAGCTGACCCACGCCTGAGCCCGCGCCGTTTAGTCTGGTGCCGTACTGAACGGAGGCAACAGCATGTACGGCTGGATCTGGCGGCATCTGCCGGGCAACGCATGGGTACGGGGCTTCATCTCGCTCCTGCTGGCCCTGGCGGTTGTCTACGCGCTCTTCCAGTACGTCTTCCCGTGGGCGGAGCCGCTGCTCCCGTTCGGTGACGCGACGTTGGACGGCGAAGGCACGGGCGGAGCGGGGACCGGTCAGTGAGCGCACGCATTCTCGTCGTCGACAATTACGACAGCTTCGTCTTCAACCTCGTCCAGTACCTCTACCAGCTCGGCGCGGAGTGCGAGGTCGTCCGCAACGACGAGGTGACCACGGCACACGCCGACGACGGCTTCGACGGAGTCCTGCTCTCCCCCGGGCCGGGCACCCCCGAAGAGGCCGGCGTCTGCATCGAGATGGTGCACCACTGCGCGCGGAGCGGCGTCCCGGTCTTCGGCGTCTGCCTGGGCATGCAGTCGATGGCCGTCGCCTACGGCGGCGTGGTGGGCCGGGCTCCGGAGCTGCTGCACGGCAAGACCTCCCCCGTACTGCACGAGGGCAAGGGGGTGTTCGCCGGGCTGCCGTCCCCCTTCACCGCGACGCGCTACCACTCGCTGGCCGCCGAACCCGCGACGATCCCGCCCCAGCTGGAGGTCACCGCGCGCACCGTCGACGGCATCATCATGGGGCTGCGCCACCGTGAACAGGCCGTGGAGGGAGTGCAGTTCCACCCCGAGTCGGTGCTCACGGAACACGGGCACCTGATGCTCGCCAACTGGCTGGAGCGGTGCGGAGACGTGGGTGCCGTGGCGAGATCGGTGGGGCTCGCCCCGGTGGTGGGCAAGGCCGCGGCGTGACCTCATTCCGCCCCGGCTCCGGGCAGGAAGGCTCGTACGCGCAGGAAGCGTACGAGCCCGACGGCACGTTCGAGGCGGCGGTGGAACAGCTCGCTGACCCGCTGAACGACCCGCTTCCGGGACAGCACGCCTCCCCGTGGCCCCGGGCTGAGACCGCAGCGGCCGACGACGAGCCGTCCGGGACGCCCAGGACGCCGTCCCAGGCGCCCGGGGAGACCCCGGGTGAGTGGTACGACCCGGAGGGCTACCAACGGGACTGGTACGGGCAGCAGAGGCCGGACGCGGACTCCGCGTCGGGCAGGCCGGGCACTGGCCCCACGTCGGGCCCTGCCGAGGGGACCGCGGTGCTCCCCGGACTCGTGTCCGCGGTGGCTGAATCCACGCGGACCACTGCCCTTGAGTCCGCCGAACCGACGCCACGCCGCTCCGCCCCCGAAAGCGCGGCGGTTCCGCCCCCGTCGGCCGTCGGCGACGAGACGATAGCCCTGCTGACGGCCGGCACACGGCTGGCGACGGGGCCGGCAGGTACGGACGCCACGACGACCACGGCCGAAACGGCGCCCACCGGTGGCCGCGCCGAGCGCCGGAAGGCGGCCAAGGGGCGCGGACGACGGCGGCCGGAGCCCGGACGTCCGGCGGCATCGGGGACCGCCGGGTCCGCGGCCCCGATGTCACGGGTCGAGGCTCGTCGCGCGGCCCGTGCGGCCAAGGACAGCCCCGCCGTGATGGCAAGCCGGGTCGTCGGGGAAGTCTTCATCACCTGCGGTGTGCTGATGCTCCTGTTCGTCACCTACCAGCTGTGGTGGACCAACGTCCGCGCCGACCAGATCGCCGGCCGGGAGACGCACAAGATCCAGGACGGCTGGGCGAGCGGCGAACGGAGCCCCGGTGCCTTCGAGCCGGGCCAGGGATTCGCCATCCTGCACATCCCCAAGCTGGACATGGTCGCGCCGATCGCCGAGGGCGTCAGCAAGGAGAAGGTACTCGACCGCGGCATGGTCGGTCACTACGGCGAGGGAAAGCTGAAGACCGCGATGCCGTCGGCGGAGCAGGGCAACTTCGCGCTGGCGGGCCACCGCAACACCAACGGCGAACCGTTCCGATACATCAACAAGCTGAAGCCCGGCGACCCGATCGTGGTCGAGACGCAGGACGCCTACTACACGTACGAGATGACCAGCATCCTTCCGCAGACGTCGCCCTCGAACGTCGCGGTGATCGACGAAGTCCCCCCGGGCTCCGGGTTCACCGGTCCCGGCAGGTACATCACACTGACGACCTGTACGCCGGAATTCACGAGTACGTACCGAATGATCGTGTGGGGCAAGATGGTCGACGAACGCCCGCGGAGCAAGGGGAAGCCCAACGCGCTCGTCGGCTGAAGCGGGCTGGACGACATCACGACAGGGGCGGGTGCGGTGGCAGCTGGGACCGAGCAGGACGAGCGTGTCGACGTGCCACCGCCGCCTGCGCGACGCGGCGGCCGCCATCCCGTCGCCGCGGCTGTGAGTCTCTTCGGTGAACTGCTGATCACCGCCGGCCTGGTGCTTGGCCTGTTCGTCGTCTACTCGCTGTGGTGGACCAACGTCCTCGCCGACCATGAGGCCGACAAGCAGGGCAACACCGTCCGTGACCGCTGGGCGGGCGGCCCGGGGGCCCTGGACACGAGGGACGGCATCGGCTTCCTCCATGTGCCCGCCATGAAGAACGGTGAGGTGCTGGTCGGGAAGGGCACCGGCACCACGCGGCTGAACAGCGGCGTGGCCGGCTACTACACGGACCCCGTGAAGTCGGCCCTGCCCTCCGACAAGGCCGGCAACTTCGCCCTCGCCGCGCACCGGGACGGACACGGCGCCAAGTTCCACAACATCGACAAGGTGAAGAAGGGCGACGCGGTCGTCTTCGAGACCAAGGACACCTGGTACGTCTACAAGGTCTACGCGAAGCTGCCGGAGACCTCGAAGTACAACGTCGACGCGATCGCCGCCGTCCCCAAGGAGTCGGGCGTGAAGAAGCCCGGCCGCTACATCACGCTGACGACGTGCACCCCCGTCTACACGTCGAAGTACCGCTACATCGTGTGGGGCGAGCTGGTGCGCACCGAGAAGGTGGACAGGGACCGCACGAAGCCGGCGGAGCTGCGGTAGGCCCCCGGTCGGACAGGCGTGGATCCGTCCGGAACGGCGACAGGGCCCCGGCCACCTTCGAGGTGACCGGGGCCCTGTCGCCGTCCCGACCGGCCTGACGCGGCCGGTCCTACTGTCCGGCGGGGCCGCCGAAGATGTTTCCGCCGCCCCCGCCCGCCACGGTCTGGACGTTCACTGCGCTGTTCTTGTCGACCATCTGGCCCGTCTGTGGCTGGAATCCCAGAACCCGCGCCTTGTCGTCGTTCGGACCCAGGACGTTGCCCAGCTGCAGACCGGCCTGCGCCAGTGCGTTCTTGGCCTCACCCAGTGTCTTGTTCTGCAGGTCCGGCACCGCTACCTGCTCCGGCGCCGGCGGGCCCTTGGAGACCTTGAGGACGATCTGGACGTCCTTGGCCTGCTTGCTGTTCGCGGGCGGGGTCTGCTCGATGACGGTGCCGGCGGGCTGATCCGAGTCGACATCGGTCCGGGACACGTTGTCGAACCCGACCCCCTTCAACTGGGCCTCGGCCTCCTCGAACGACCTGCCGACCACTCCGGGCACGTTCTGGGTCGTCTTCTTGGCCACGGTGATCGTGACCTCGGAGTCCTTCTCGGCCTTCGAGCCACCCTCGGGGTTCTGCGAGATGACCGTGTCCGGGGTCTTGTCGGACTCGGCCGTCTTGACGTTCACCGTGAAGCCCTTGTCCTCCAGGGCCTTGCGGGCGCTCTCCTCGTCGTCGTCCAGGACGTCCGGGACCTCGACCTTCGGCGCACCGGTGGAGACGACCACCGTGACCGTCTCGCCCGCGTTCATCTCGCCGGTCGCCGACGGGGACTGGCTGCAGATCTTGTCCTTCTCCTGGGTGGCGCAGGGTTCCTTGGCGCCGACCTTCAGGACGACTCCGGAGTTCTCCGCGAGTCTCTGCGCATCGACGACCGTCGACCCGACCAGGTTGGGGACGTCGATCTTGCCGCCGCTGCCCTCGGTCTCGGTGAAGACCGCTCGGCCGATGAGGATCGCGCCGATGAGCACCAGGACGCCGGCGACGACCAGCAGGATCGTCGAGGTGTTGCTCTTCTTCTGGCGTCGGCGGCCCGGGCGGTCGTCGTAGTCGTAGCCGCCGTCGTCCAAGCGGACCGGGGGCAACATGGACGTCTGGGCGCCGTTCGAGTCCGCCGCACGCAGGGCGGTGGTGGCCTGATCGCTGTTGTAGGCGTTGTAGCCCCCGTATCCGGCGGCGCCCATGGCCGCCGTGGCGGCGACCGGCTGACCGTCGAGGCAGGCCTCGATGTCGGCGCGCATCTCGTCGGCCGACTGGTAGCGGTAGTCGGGATCCTTGGTCAGCGCCTTCAGGACGATCGCGTCCATCTCGGGCGTGATCTCGGGGTCGAAGTTGCTCGGCGGCTGCGGCTCTTCACGTACGTGCTGGTAGGCGACCGCGACGGGCGAGTCACCGACGAACGGAGGCCGGACGGCGAGCAGCTCGTAGAGCAGGCAGCCGGTGGAGTACAGGTCGGAGCGGGCGTCGACCTGCTCGCCCTTGGCCTGCTCCGGGGAGAGGTACTGGGCGGTGCCGATGACCGCTGCGGTCTGGGTCATGGTCATGCCCGAGTCACCCATGGCGCGGGCGATGCCGAAGTCCATGACCTTGACCTGGCCGGTGCGCGTCAGCATGACGTTCGCCGGCTTGATGTCGCGGTGGACGATCTGGGCGCGGTGCGAGTACTCGAGAGCCTGGAGGATCCCGACCGTCATCTCGAGGGTCCGCTCGGGCAGCAGCTTGCGGCCGGAGTGCAGGAGCTCCCTGAGCGTCGACCCGTCGACGTACTCCATCACGATGTACGGGATGGACACGCCGTCGACGTAGTCCTCGCCCGTGTCGTAGACGGCGACGATCGCGGGGTGGTTGAGCGAGGCGGCGGACTGGGCTTCACGGCGGAACCGTGCCTGGAAGGACGGGTCACGGGCGAGATCGGCCCGCAGCGTCTTCACAGCGACGGTGCGGCCGAGCCGGGTGTCGTGGGCGAGGTAGACCTCGGCCATGCCACCACGGCCGAGCACCGAGCCCAGCTCGTACCGGCCGCCGAGGCGACGCGGCTCTTCCATAACTGATCCAGCCCTCTCCGTCAGTCCTGACCGCACCCGTGTGTGGTCCGGCGGTGCGCTGTTCGCGCTTACGCTACCGGGCCCGCCCGGTGTGATCGGCCCGCATCCTTCAGCTGATATCCGACCGGTATGCCAATGTGCGGGTGTGGACAGAAGTTATGACAGGTGTCACTTCCTTCCGTCGAGTACCGCCTGCATCACGCTCTTGGCGATGGGCGCGGCCAGACCGCCACCTGAGATGCCGTCCCGGTTGGCGTGGCCGTCCTCGACTACCACGGCCACGGCGACCGGGGAACCATGGTCGGTCTTGGCGTACGAGATGAACCACGCGTACGGCTTCTCACTGTTGTTGAGGCCGTGCTGTGCGGTGCCGGTCTTGCCACCGACGGTGACGCCGTCGATCTGGGCGTTGGTTCCCGTGCCGGTCTTGACCACGGTCTCCATCATCTGCTGCACCTTCTGGGCGTTCTCCGCCGAGAGGGGCTGGCTGAGCTGCTCCTTCTCGTGCGTGTAGATGACGTCCAGGTTGGGGGCCTGCCGCTGGGCGACCATGTACGGCTGCATGAGCTTGCCGTCGTTGGCGATCGCGGACGCCACCATGGCCATCTGCAGCGGGGTCGCGCGGTTGGACGCCTGGCCGATGCCCGCCATGGCGTTCTGCGGCTGGTTGTCCTTCGGGTAGATGCTGGCGTCGGCGCGGACCGGGGTGAAGACCTCTTTGTTGAAGCCGAACTTGTCGGCCTGCTCAATCATCTTCTTGTTGCCGAGGTCGTGACTGATCTTGCCGAAGACGGTGTTGCAGGAATAACGGAGCGCTTCCCGGAGAGAGGCGTCCTTGCAGGGGATGCTGCCCTCGTTCTGCAGCAGGTTGGTGGACTGCGGGAGGCGCCAGGGCAGCGGGGAATCCGTCTTCGCGTCGATGTCGGTGTAGAGGCCGTTCTCGAGCGCCGCGGACGCGGTGACGACCTTGAACGTCGAGCCGGGCGGGTAGGTCTCCCGCAGGGCCCGGTTCAGCATCGGCTTGTCCTTGTCGTTCAGGAGCTTCTGCCGAGCCTCCGAGTCCTTGAGCGAGTTGCCCGCGAAGACCGAAGGGTCGTACGAGGGTGTGCTGGCGAGCGCCAGGATGGCTCCGGTCTGCGGGTCGAGAGCGGCGACGGCGCCCTTCTTGTTCCCGAGGCCCTTGAAAGCGGCCTTCTGGGCGGCGGCGTCGAGGGTGGTGACGATGTTCCCGCCGGTCTTCTTCTCGCCGGTGAACATCGACAGCGTGCGGTCGAAGAACAACTGGTCGCTGTTGCCGGTGAGGATGCCGTCCTCGATGTTCTCCAGCTGCGAGGAGTCGAAGGCCTGCGACGAGTAGCCGGTGACGGGAGCCCACATGGGACCGTTCTTCCATACCCGCTTGTACTTGAAGTCGCTGTCCTTGGTCTCGACCGAGCCCGTGACGGGTTCGCCGTCGACGATGATGTTGCCGCGCTCGTGGGCGTAGCGCTCGATCTGGACGCGGCGGTTGTGCTCGTTCGCGTTGAGTTCGTCGGCACGGACGTACTGGACGTAGTTCGTGCGGACGAGCAGGGCGAGCACGAGGATGCCGCAGAAGATCGCGATCCTGCGGAGCGGCTTGTTCACGGTCGGACCACCTGGGTCATTTCGGCGTCCGGGGACGGTGCGGGGGCAGGTGCGGGCCGGCGGGCGGTGTCGCTGATCCTGATCAGGATGCCGATGAGCGCCCAGTTGGCGATGACGGACGAACCGCCTGCCGCGAGGAACGGCATCGTCATACCGGTCAGCGGGATGAGGCCCATGACACCGCCGGCGACGACGAAGACCTGGATGGCGAAGGCCCCGGAGAGGCCGATGGCCAGGAGCTTGCCGAAGGGGTCACGCGCGGCGAGCGCGGTACGGACACCGCGTTCGACGATCAGACCGTAGAGCAGCAGGACGGCCATCATCCCGGCGAGGCCGAGCTCTTCTCCCACGGTGGCGAGAACGAAGTCCGCGTTGGCTGCGAACCCGATCAGGTCTGAGTGTCCCTGACCCCAGCCGGCCCCGAGTGTTCCGCCGGAACCGAAGGACATGAGGGACTGTGCGATCTGGTCGGTCTGCTGCAGCGTCTGGTCGGAGAAGGGATCGCGCCAGGCATTGACACGCTGCTGGACGTGGGGCTCGAAGGTTGCGACGCCGACCGCGCCGGCGGCAGACATCACCAGGCCGAAGACGATCCAGCTCGTACGTTCCGTTGCGACGTACAGCATGATCACGAAGAGGCCGAAGAACAGTAGCGATGTGCCGAGGTCGGTCTCGAAGACCAGAATCAGGATCGACAGTCCCCAGATGACCAGGATCGGTCCGAGGTCACGTCCCCTAGGGAGATAGATGCCCATGAAACGACGGCTCGCCAGAGCCAGCGCGTCGCGCTTCACCATCAGGTAGCCGGAGAAGAACACCGCAATGATGATCTTCACGAACTCGCCGGGCTGGATGGAGAAAGGACCGAGACTGACCCAGATCTTGGCGCCGTTCACAGCGGGAAAGAACATCGGCAGGATCAGGAGCACCAAGGCCACGACCATGGAGATGTAGGTGTAGCGCTGCAGGATCCGATGGTCCTTGAGCACGAGCAGTACGGCCACGAACAGTGCCACGCCGATGGCCGAGTACAACAACTGCTTGGGCGCGTCCGGAGTGAAGGAACCCCATCGGTACTCAGCGCGCTGGATCAGCCGGGGTGACTGGTCAAGGCGCCAGATCAGGACGAGGCCCAAGCCGTTCAAGAGGGTGGCGACCGGGAGCAGGAGAGGATCCGCATACGTGGCGAATCTGCGTACCACGAGGTGCGCCACACCGCCGAGAAAGACGAGACCGAGTCCGTAGCCGAACATGCCGGAGGGCAGAGTGCCGTCCATGGCAAGACCGACATTGGCGTACGCGAACACCGAGATGGCGATCGCGAAGCAGAGGAGTACCAGCTCGGTGTTGCGACGGCTGGGCGCGTCGATCGCGCCGATGGTGGTGGTGTTGGTGACAACGCTCATGGTGCTGAAGGCCCCCTACGGCTTTACTGCTTACCGCACTGCGGGACCAGCTTCTTCTCTTCCTCCGAGAGGCTGGGGCCGGGAGTGGGAGTCGCGGTCGTCTTGGTCCCCTTGGCGGGGGACTTGGCGGAAGTGCTGTCGGTGGTCTTGGCCGCGTCCTGGTCCTTGGCGGCATTGGCGTCCGCCTCGGCCGCACGGCGCTGTGCGTCCTTCTTGCAGGCGGAGGCCTGTGCTTCGAGTTCGCCGACCTTCTTGCGGGCGTCGGTGATGTTGCCCTCGGCGATGGTCGCCTCGACCTGCTTGCGCTGGTAGGGCGGGAGGTACTTCAGTTCGATCTGGGTGTTCTCCTCGACCTTCGAAAGAGAGACCCAGGCGAGATCCTGGCTGATGCCGCGGTACAGGGCGACGTTGTCGTTCTCCGCGCCGACGTAGAACTGCGTCTGGGTCCAGCGGTAACCGCCGTACACCCCGCCGCCGATGACGGCCAGCGCCAGCACGATGTAGAACGACCGCTTCAGCCACCTGCGGCCGCCACGAGGCTTCACGAAGTCATCATCGGTGTACGCGTCGAAGGCGTCGTCCCGGCCCGAGCCGTAGCCCACGTCGTCGCCGCTGCCGGGCGGGCCGAAGCCTCCGGCGGGGGGCGGCACGGTGCGGCCGAGGCCT
Source organism: Streptomyces sp. NPDC057428 (assembly GCF_042803195.1). Classification (NCBI taxonomy): domain Bacteria; kingdom Bacillati; phylum Actinomycetota; class Actinomycetes; order Kitasatosporales; family Streptomycetaceae; genus Streptomyces; species Streptomyces sp. NPDC057428. The sequence goes on along the minus strand of NZ_JBHVCT010000047.1, from coordinate 37,593 downwards.
GCCGCGCGTCCCGCCGGCGTCTCCATGGCCCGGCCGTCGTTCGCCTGGGCGGCCTGATTCTCCGCGACCGCGCCGACGACGACCGGGGTGTCGTTGAGCTGCCCTGCCAGGGTGTCGTTGCCGTCGACGTCGAAGACGTCCGCGACGATGCAGGTGATGTTGTCGGGCCCGCCGCCTCGCAGTGCGAGCTGGATCAGGTCCTGGATGGTCTCCTGCGGGCCCTGGTAGCTGGCCAGGGTCTCTTCCATCGTCTGGTGCGAGACGACCCCGGAGAGTCCGTCCGAGCAGATCAGGTAGCGGTCACCGGCACGGACCTCACGGACCGAGAGATCGGGTTCCACGTGGTCGCCGCTGCCCAGGGCCCGCATCAGCAGGGAGCGCTGCGGGTGGGTGGTGGCCTCCTCCTCGGTGATCCTGCCCTCGTCGACAAGACGCTGCACCCATGTGTGGTCCTGGGTGATCTGCGTCAGCACACCGTCACGCAGGAGGTACGCGCGGGAGTCGCCGACGTGTACGAGGCCGAGGCGCTGACCGGTCCACAGCAGGGCGGTGAGCGTGGTGCCCATGCCCTCCAGCTGGGGATCCTCCTCGACCATGCCGCGCAGCTGGTCGTTGGCCCGCTGCACCGCCGTACCGAGTGACGTGAGGATGTCGGAGCCCGGGACGTCGTCGTCGAGCTGGACCAGAGTGGAGATCACCTCGGAGCTGGCGACCTCGCCGGCCGCCTGGCCGCCCATACCGTCGGCGATCGCGAGAAGGCGGGGGCCGGCGTAACCGGAGTCCTCGTTGCCTTCCCTGATCATGCCCTTGTGCGATCCGGCGGCGAAGCGCAGGGACAAGCTCATGCGCACCTCGCCCGTCGGTTCGGGGTACAGCCGGTCTCGAGCCACACTGCCCACCCTCCGGTCGGGAGCCGGGCCGGGTCCATCGTCAGGACCGCAGCGGCTCGCTCGCTCCGCTCGCTCATTGTCGTACTACTTCCGCAGCTCGATGACGGTCTTGCCGATGCGGATCGGCGCGCCCAGCGGAACAGGTGTCGGGGTGGTGAGCCGGGTCCGGTCGAGATAGGTGCCGTTGGTGGACCCGAGATCCTCGACGATCCACTGGCCGTCACGGTCCGGGTAGATCCTGGCATGCCTGCTGGACGCGTAGTCGTCGTCCAGCACGATCGTTGAGTCGTGTGCCCGGCCCAGGGTGATGGTCTGCCCCTGGAGCGCGACCGTGGTGCCGGTGAGAGTGCCTTCGGAGACGACCAGCTTTGTGGGAGCCCCACGGCGCTGGCGACCCGACTGCTGGCGCTGCTGAGGCGGCGCCGCCTGCTGTTGGCGAGCCTGTTGCGGGCGGGTGTCACTCGCGGTGCGGCGTGAGCCGCGCTGCGTGACACGCGTACCGAACAGGTCGCTGCGAATGACCTGGACGGCCACGATTACGAATAGCCACAGAACAGCCAGGAAACCTAGCCGCATGACCGTAAGGGTCAGCTCTGACATTGCCCCCGCTTCACCCTTCGGCTTGCCGGTAAACGATGGTGGTACTGCCCACGACGATTCGCGAGCCGTCGCGGAGCGTAGCGCGGGTGGTGTGCTGCCCGTCCACCACGATGCCGTTGGTGGACCCGAGATCCTGGATCGTCGAGGGCGTTCCGGTCCTGATCTCACAGTGCCGGCGCGATACGCCGGGGTCGTCGATCCGCACATCGGCGTCGGTGCTTCGTCCCATCACCAACGTCGGGCGGGAGATCTGATGGCGGGTGCCGTTGATCTCGATCCAGCGCCTGACCTGGGCGTCCGGTGCGGGGCCTGACGGAGCCGGCGGACGCCAGTCGCTGGAAGGTCCGCCGGATCGACCGGAGCCCGGCGGCGGGGCCGCGGGCATGGGCGGAGCGGCGGACGGAGGGTAGCCGTAACCGCCACGGCCCTGAGGAGCGCCGGGCCGGCTGGACTGGGCATCGGCGGCGGGGCCGGACTGCTGGCCCTGCTGTGACGAACTCGACGCCAGGGTCCTGCTGCGGACGCGGTAGAGACCGGTGTCCAGGTCGTCCGCCTTCTCCAGGTGGACCTTGATCGGTCCCATGAAGGTGTACCGCTGCTGCTTGGCGTAGTCACGAACGAGACCCGCCAGCTCGTCGCCGAGCTGTCCCGAGTACGGGCTGAGGCGCTCGTAGTCAGGGGTGCTTAGCTCGACGATGAAGTCGTTGGGTACGACGGTCCGCTCGCGGTTCCAGATCGTTGCGTTGTTGTCGCACTCGCGCTGGAGGGCTCCCGCGATCTCGACCGGCTGCACCTCGGACTTGAAGACCTTGGCGAAGGTGCCGTTGACCAGACCTTCGAGACGCTGCTCGAAACGCTTCATGACTCCCATGGGGCACCTCCTCCGGTGTCGTCATCCCTGTACTGCTTACTGATCGTATCCACGCGTAGGGAAATCGGCTGGTTCCCCTTGTCTGCACAGTGGATGAGTGTCACCTCTCACACGGATCGTAGAGGTGCCCTCGTCACAGTGTCCCGCACTCCGGGTGCACTCAGGAGGAGTGGGGGCGGGCTTCCCGCGTTCCCGGTTCCCTTCGTGGGTCCGCCGAAACAACGGATGTGAATCCACCCAGTCCAGCGTGCTAATCTTCCGTTTGTCGCCAGGCGCTCGCACCTCACAGTGAGAGGGCCTGAAAACACCACTCATGCGCGAGTGGCGGAACGGCAGACGCGCTGGCTTCAGGTGCCAGTGTCCTTAGGGACGTGGGGGTTCAAATCCCCCCTCGCGCACAACAGGTAGCCGCTTGTGGCTGCCGAGTTGATAGAGAGAACCCCCGCACCGGAGAGATCCGGGGCGGGGGTTCTTCGTTGTCTGCACCCCTGGTCGGCTCCCGGTACGCCCTGCCTGCGTGCGACCCGGCGTCGGGGCGCGCGCAGGGGCCTGTCGAACGGAGGGATCCGGGGCGGGGGTGACCGGACCTGCCCAGCTGTTTCCTGCCCCAGGCCTCAAGTGCAGGACTCGTCGGCGGCAGGAGATTGTGCGAGCGTTGCTTCCGCGAGTGCGGTGAGAGCGCGGGCATTTGTGAGTTTGAGCGTCTCCGTGATGAAGCGCGCATGCGGTGAGGGGCGGCAGCGGTCGGCGTGGCAGGTGTTTCACGTGAAACGTCGCTTCCGTACCGAAGGGGCGTTTCGCGTGTCCCAGTTTGTGAGCCTTCTCGCGGGTGAACCTGCGAACCGCGCGGAGTTGCTGGGGGCGTGTGCCCACGGCAGGTGGCGGCCGTGGGTGAGTCGGCGCCGCCCGCATCAGGCCGCCAGGCGTGTTGCGAGGGCCTTAGCCTTCCCCCTTGGCGTCCGCGAACACCTGCGTGCGGGACGCGTCCGTGAGGAGGATGAGTTCGGCCATCTCGGGCTTGGAGTGGACCAAGGTCAACTCCGGCACGATGAAGTCCACTTCGGCGCCCAGCAAGCCCGTAAGCACCTTTTCCAGGTAGTTCTGGACGAACTCGGAGTCCTCGCGCGGGGTGCCCGGGGTGTCGAGGTGTGGCAGCGGATCGGCTGCGAGATCGCGGTGGATGACAGTTTCGGGAGCATCTTCCGGCCCGAGCTCCAGGCCCGGCTTCTTCGGCTCCGTCCACGCCTTCTGGAACGGTGCGGGCTTCGTCGAGGGTGTGCGCAGCCACGTGTACTTCGGCGGTCGCGCGCTGGGTGGCCATGTACTCGTGCTGGCGCTGTGGTTCGTTTCCGGCCTTGCAGAGGTAGGGCCCGCGGGTCTGGTGGAGGCGAAGCGGCTTCGCGACGCCGCGGAGCGGGAGCGGGTGGTGGCGGTTGCGTGCATCTCCTCGCCGGCCTCTCTCACAGCCTCTCCCACGGCCTCTTCCACAGCCTCCTCGGCCGAGGAGGAGATGGAGGAGGCGGTCGGCGTTGCGACCCATCGGGCGTCGACGGCTGTTGTCGTCGGGCGGTACCTCGGGAGCGGCACCGCCTGCCCGCAGGCCGATCGCTCGGCGCTTGTCGGCGCGGGCGTACGCCTCCCGCCCGCGCGCGTCGGCCGTGGCTCCGGCCTCCGGGCGGACGGGCGGTCGCCGGACGGTTGTCCACAGGCTCGCTTCACGTTGTCCACAGGGGCAGACGGTCGTCATGCACCGCCTGTACCGTCGTCCGCAGTTGATGTTGGGATGACGACTGCACGAGGCGGGGGAGGCGGAGCTCCATGGGTGAGGTCGAGGCGAGGGTGTCGGTACAGCGGACTGCGGGAGAGCCACGTATCCCGTTCGTGCCCGGGTTCGCACGGCGCGCCGAGGCCGGTGTGCGGCCGTCCGGCCCGGGCGCGGCGTCACGTAAGGCGGCGGGTAAGGCGCTGAGGCTCGAAGTGCCCCGCTCGGAGCACAGTTCCCTGGTCCTGCCACCGGGAAGACCGGACGCGGTGCAGGCCGTCGAGGAGTCGAACCTGGGCCGGGTGCCTGGTCTGACACCGATACGTGTGGGGCGGATGGCCGCGACCCCCTTCGCGTTCCTGCGAGGTTCGGCCGGACTGATGGCCCACGACCTGACTGGTACGCCGTTCACGGGTGTCGGCGCCCAGCTCTGCGGAGACGCCCACGCGGCGAACTTCGGCCTGTACGGCGATGCTCGGGGCAACCTGGTCATCGACCTCAACGATTTCGACGAGACCGTTTTCGGCCCTTGGGAGTGGGACCTCAAGCGCCTTGCCACCTCGCTGGTACTCGCGGGGCGCGAAGCCGGGGCCGACGAGGACACCTGCCGACAGGGTGCTTTCGACACGGTGGGTGCGTACCGGCGCACGATGCGTCTGCTGGCCAGGCTGTCCGCACTCGACGCGTGGAACGCCATCGCGGACGAGGAACTCGTTTCCCACACGGATGCCCGCGATCTGCTCGGGACGCTGGAGCGGGTGTCGGCCAAGGCTCGCAACAACACGAGTGCCCGCTTCGCCGCCAGGTCGACAGAGGACTGCGAGGACGGCGGTCGCCGTTTCGTCGATGCGCCGCCCGTACTGCGACGCGTGCCGGACGTGGAGGCAGCCGCGGTGGCAGCGGGGCTCGAGGGTTACCTCGGCACGGTCTCCGAGGACAGGGTGCCCCTGCTGGCCCGGTACGCGATCCACGACGTGGCCTTCCGGGTGGTCGGCACGGGCAGTGTGGGGACTCGGTCCTACGTGGTGCTGCTGCTCGATCACCGCGGCGAGCCCTTGGTGCTGCAGGTGAAGGAGGCCCGCCCCTCGGCCCTCTCGCCCTATCTCCCCCAAGTGGGCTTCGACGTGCCGGGCGTGCAGCACGAAGGGCGTCGGGTGGTGCTCGGCCAGAAGCGGATGCAGGTCGTCAGCGACATATTGCTCGGCTGGGCCGAAGTCGACGGCAGGCCGTACCAGGTGCGCCAGTTCAGGAACCGCAAGGGCAGTGTGGATCCGGCCGCGCTCGCGGCGGACGAGGTGGACGACTACGGACGGATGACCGGGGCGCTGCTCGCCCGTGCGCATGCGCACACCGCGGACCCCAGGCTGCTCGCGGGCTACTGCGGTAAGAACGCCGAGCTGGACGAGGCGGTCGCCGATTTCGCCGTGACCTACGCCGACAGGACCGAGGCGGATCACGCCGAACTCGTCAGGGCTGTCGGATCCGGGCGAATAGCCGCCGAGCTCGGTGTCTGACCGGCCCGTGCCGTGACCTCGTGTCCCCGGGGCGCCGGCCGTGGCCATACGCTGGACGGGTGACCCACGAAGCCGCCGGGGTGCCGACCACCCGGAACGACGAAGACCGGCAGGACCAGGACCGGCAGGACGAGCCGCAGTACGCGCAGGACGCGTCGCAGGGTGACCTGCGGGCGGACAGCGACCGCGGGCAGCGGGACAGCACCGAGGCCGGTGGAGCGGGTGCTGATCCGTCGGCGGACACGCCCGCCGACGTGGGTGAGGCGCCGGTGGGCGAGGCTGCCGCGCCCAGGCCGGAGGAGCGGCTCGCGAAGGCCGTACGTGTGGCCGAGCAGGCCTTGATCGAGTTCGAGATCGCCGTAGAGACCTTCCGAGTCGAGGTGGAGAACTTCTCCCGGCTGCACCACCAGAAGCTCGGCCCGATGTACGCGCGTCTGGACGAGCTCGACGCCCAGATCGCGGAGGCACGGGCTGCGATCACGGGTGATCCGGAGGACGTGCGCAGGGCACAGGAAGCGCGGGCGATCGTGATGCCGATGCCCGGGGTCGACGAGCTCTTCCACGACTGGATGGACTCGGACGGTCTTTCGCCCGAGGCCTCGGCAATGCTCACCGAGCAGCCTGTCCGGCCGCCCAAGCGGGTCAGGCCGAGCGAGGAGGCGCGCAAGCTCTACCGCGAGCTGGCTCGCCAGGCCCACCCGGATCTGGCGCCGGACGAGAAGGAGCGCACGCGACGGGACGAGTTCATCGCCCGGGTCAACGCGGCCTACGGACGTGGCGACGTGGAACTGCTCAAGGAACTGGCGGCCGAGTGGGCGGCCGGTCCGGTGGCACCGGAGCTGCGACTCAGCGAGAGCGAGGAGCTCTACGCACGGCTGGACTGGCTCAGCCGCCGCAAGGAGCTGCTGACGGTTCTGGCCAAGGAACTGGAGGACAGCGCGATCGGCTCGATGCTGAGGATGGCGCCCGACGATCCCGACCGTCTCCTGGACGACATCGGTGAGAAGCTCCTGGGCGAGGTGGCCCAGCGCGAGGCGGAGCTGGCGGGCCTGGTGCAGTAGCGTTTCGACTGACTTGGCGTACGTACGAGAGAAGGCAAGACCCATGAATTTCGCTCCGCTGCCCTCGGTGGATGTCGCCGCGGTTCCGTCGGACGGCCTCGTGCTCGACGTCCGGGAGAACGACGAGTGGGCGGCGGGGCACGTCGAGGGGGCTCTGCACATCCCCATGAGCGACTTCGTCGGCCGCTTCGGTGAGCTGACCGAAGCGGCCGACGGAGGTCGGCGTGTGCACGTGATGTGCCGGGTTGGAGGGCGGTCCGCCCAGGTGACCCAGTACCTGGTGCAGCAGGGCATCGACGCGGTGAACATCGATGGCGGCATGCTCGCCTGGGACGGCGCCGGGCGTCCGATGGTCACAGACAACGGGGACTCGGCTTTCGTCCTCTGACGGCCGGTCCTTGAACGCCCGCCGTGGTGGGGCGGCCTCTGCGGCGGCCCGGTACGGCGGGCTCCTGGCGGCCCATGCTCGGGCCATGGCCGCCACGTCTCGGCGGCCCTCGCCCCTGCCCTGGCGGGCGGACCACTGACAGCTTGGACACCGCGGATCCAGGTGTCGCGTGGGCCGTCAGCGGTCGAAGTCGATCTCCACTTCCGGGGTGACGGCGTGTGACTGGCAGGCCAGAACAAACCCAGCGCCGGTCTCTTCCGGCTCGAGCGCGTAGTTGCGCTCCATTCGTACGTCGCCCGATACCAGGAACGCCCGGCAGGTCCCGCAGACTCCGCCCTTGCAGGCGTACGGAGCGTCCGCGCGGCTTCGCAGCACCGTGTCCAGCAACGATTCCCCGTCCTGGACGGGCCAGCTGCCCGATCGCCCGTCGAGGGTCGCCGTGAGCCTGCTCTCCGCCGGAGCGGTCCCCCGGGCCGCCGGTGGACGTCCGGTCCCCTCATCGGCGACGTGGAAGATCTCCTGATGGATCCGCGCCCGGTCCGCCCCGAGGGTGCGAAGCGCGCCTTCGGCCTCCCGGACCAGGCCGAAGGGTCCGCACAGGAACCAGCCGTCCACGTCGGGTACCGACAGCAGGGACGGCAGCAGACCGGTGAGGCGCTCGCGGTCCAGCCGGCCCGAGGGAAGACCGGCAGCCTGCTCCTCGCGCGACAGCGCGGTCACGAGCTGGAAGCGGTCCGGATAACGGTCCTTGAGGTCGGCCACCTCGTCGAGGAACATCGTCGAAGCGGCCGTCCGGTCGCTCCGGACCAGACAGAAGCGGGCCTTGGGCTCGCGTGCGAGCAGTGTCGCGGCGATCGACAGCACAGGTGTGATGCCGCTGCCGCCGACGATCGCCGCGAAGTGCCCGGGGCGTGGATCGAGGACGAAGCGGCCCATCGGTGCCATCGCCTCGATCCGGTCACCGACCGCAAGCTCCTTGATGGCGTAGGTGGAGAACGCGCCCCCGTCGACCATGCGGATGCCCACGCGCAGCGCCGGGGCGTCCGGCTGCTCGGTGGCGGGCGCACAGATCGAGTACGACCGGCGGATCTCTTCGCCGCCGGCGCTGTAGCGCACGTTCAGGTGCTGGCCGGGCCTGTGGCGGAAGGTCTCGCGCAGTTCGGACGGCACGGCGAGGGTGACGGCCACCGCGTCGTCCGTGATCCGTTCGATCGCGCTGACCCGGAGCGGATGGAACATCTACAACTCCTTGAAGTGGTCGAACGGTTCCAGGCACGCCACGCACCGGCGCAGCGCCTTGCACGCCGTGGAGGAGAACCTGCTCAGCAGTTCGGTGTCCGTGGAGCCGCAGTGCGGGCAGCGAACGGAGAGCGTCAGCGGCACCGGGCCGCCCGCACTGCCACCGGGACGCGGCGGCGCTATCCCGAACTCCGCGAGTTTGCGGCGTCCCTCGTCGCTGATGTCATCCGTCGACCAGGCCGGAGCGAGGACGGTGACGACCGATACCTCGGCCACACCGTGATCGTGCAGTACCCGTTCGATGTCGGCCGACATCGTCTCGATGGCGGGGCAGCCTGTGTACGTAGGCGTCAGGCGCACGACAACCCGGTCCGGACTGTCGGCCCGCACACCGCGGAGGACCCCGAGCTCATCGAGGGTGAGGACCGGGAGTTCCGGATCGGGCACGGAGCCCGCCAGGCGGTGGAGCTCCGCCTCCAGGGGTGTCTCGGAGGTCACCATGACGCCCCCGGGTGGCTGCGGTGCAGATGCTGCATCTCGGCGAGCATCCGTCCGAACGGCTCCGTGTGCAGGCCCTGCCTGCCCGCTCCCGCGGCCCATGCGCCGCTTTGCGGGCCGGACGGCAGAGCGAGGGTCGCGCGTTCCACCACCGTGGTGACAGCGGCCAGCCAGGCGTCGCGCAGCGTCTGCCACTCGACGTCCACACCTTCGACGGGCTCGAACAGCTCGCCGGTGAACTTCCACAGAGAGTCCAGACCCAGCTGCATGCGGTCGTGGCTCTCCGGAGTGCCGTCGCCGAGTCGCAGAACCCACTGCTCGGCATGGTCACGGTGATAGGCGACCTCCTTGACGGCCTTGGCCGCGAGGTCGGCGAACTCGCCCTCCCCGGCGGCCAGCCGCTCGTAAAGGCAGTGCTGGTAGACCGAGAAGTAGAGCTGCCGGGCGATCGTGTGGGCGAAGTCGCCGTTGGGCTGCTCCACCAGCTGGACGTTGCGGAAGGCCCGCTCCTCGCGGAGAAAGGCCAGCTCGTCCTCGTCACCGACGAACGAGAGCAGCATGCGCGCTTGCCCGAGCAGATCCAGGGCGATGTTGGCCAGCGCGACTTCCTCCTCCAGCACGGGGGCGTGACCGGCCCACTCCCCAAGCCGGTGCGAGAGCACCAGCGCGTCGTCGCCGAGGGCGAGGGCCGCGCTCACAGGTGCTTCACCCCTTCCGGGATCTCGTAGAAGGTGGGGTGGCGGTAGGGCTTGTCCCCGGCGGGTTCGAAGAACGAGTCCTTCTCGTCAGGTGACGAAGCGGTGACCTCGGTGGAGGGCACGACCCAGATGGAGACGCCCTCCGAACGGCGGGTGTACAGATCACGGGCGTTGCGCAGGGCCATTTCGGCGTCCGGCGCGTGCAGGCTGCCCGCGTGGGTGTGGGACAGCCCGCGCCGGGATCGCACGAACACCTCCCACAGCGGCCAGTCGGTCGAGCTGCTCATGCGGTCGCCTCCACGGGCTGTGCGGTGGCGCCGGCGGTTCCGGTCCGTGCCGCGTGCTTGTGTGCGTATGCAGCCGCCGCGTCGCGAACCCACGCGCCTTCCTCGTGCGCGGTGCGTCGCTGGGCGAGCCGCTGTTCGTTGCAGGGGCCGTTGCCCTTGAGGACCTCCTGGAACTCCGTCCAGTCGATCGCCCCGTAGTCGTGCTGTCCGAGGTCTTCGTTCCACCGGATGTCCGGGTCGGGGAGGCTGAGCCCCAGTGCCTCTGCCTGCGGGACACAGATGTCCACGAAGCGTCGGCGCAGCTCGTCGTTGGAGTGGCGCTTGATCTTCCAGGCCATCGACTGGGCGGAATGCGATGAGGAGTCGTCGGGCGGGCCGAACATCATCAGGGAGGGCCACCACCAGCGGTTCACCGCGTCCTGCGCCATTTCGTGCTGGGCGGAGGTGCCCCGGCTGAGGGCGAGCAGCAGTTCGTAACCCTGGCGCTGGTGGAAGGACTCCTCCTTGCAGATGCGGACCATCGCCCGTGCGTACGGTCCGTAGGAGCACCGGCAGAGCGGGACCTGGTTGGTGATCGCCGCGCCATCCACCAGCCAGCCGATCGCGCCGACGTCCGCCCAGGTCAGTGTCGGGTAATTGAAGATCGACGAATAGCGCTGACGGCCGGCGTGCAGCTTGTCGAGCAGCTCCTCGCGGCTGGTCCCCAGCGTCTCGGCGGCGCTGTACAGATAGAGGCCGTGACCTGCCTCGTCCTGCACCTTCGCCATCAGGATCGCTTTGCGGCGCAGAGAGGGCGCCCGCGAGATCCAGTTGGCCTCGGGCTGCATGCCGATGATCTCGGAGTGCGCGTGCTGGGCCATCTGGCGGACCAGCGTGGCCCGGTAGGCGTCGGGCATCCAGTCCCGGGGCTCGATCCGGTCGTCGGCCGCCACCGCGGCGTCGAAGGCCGCGGTGCGCTCCGCGTCCATCGGGTCCGCCGCGCCCGCTGTCCTCTGCGTCGTCTGGTCCGCAGTCAATGCCGCCATCCCGGGCTCCCTACCGACCGATCGTTCGGTTCCTTGGCTTCAATGGTGAGTCGGGGGCCCGTAGGGTGTCAACCCTGTGGATAACTGATTGGTGATCGACGGTGAACGGGGCGGCATGGATGCGGAGCTCGGTGGGGGCGCCGGAAGCGACAAGAAGCGCTCCTGGTCCGGGACGAACCACCCGGACCCTGCTCGGGACTGTGATCCGGACGCGGGTCGGGGCGCCGGACGGAACGAGGAACCTCCCAGCCGGCCGGTAGCCGCCCCGACCCCGGACGACGACGTCGCCGTGCCGCGGGCGGACGATGTGCCTGCGCGGATACAGGCCCCGCCCCCGGTTGCCCGTCCGGAGCCCACGGCTTCGCTCGCCACCGAGGAGCCTGTCGGCGCCTCGTCGCTACCCGACGGGCCGGCCGGGCGTCCGAGCGGGGGCGGCATATCCGGACTTCCACTCCCGTACCAGGTCGTCGCAGCGATCGCGCTGGCCGTCATGGGTGTGCTGGCATGCGGGCACATCGCCATGATCTTCCTGCACGTCGCGCCGTCCAACACGCTGACGAAGCAGCACGGCCGGGTGGTCGACGACTGGGTCTACCCCGAGTTCGAACAGAACTGGAAGCTGTTCGCTCCCAATCCGCTCCAGCAGAACATCTCCGTCCAGGTGCGCGCCGAGGTGGCGGGTGCCGACGGCCCCGCGACCACTCGCTGGATCGACCTGTCGCAGGAAGACGGGGCGGCGATACGCGGCAATGTTCTTCCCAGCCATGTCGACCAGAACGAGCTGCGTCGCGCCTGGGACTTCTTCACCGGGTCCCACGACAGCGAGAACCGTTCCAACGGCCTTCGCGGAGACCTGTCCGAACGCTACATCCGACGCATCGTGATGTTGCGTCTGGCCGACCACGACCTTCCCGGCAAGGTCGAACGGATACAGGTGCGGTCCGCCGTACGTTCCTTGGGAGCCCCGTCGTGGAGCGACGAGAAGATCAGCACCGATCCCAGCTACCGGGTACTCCCCTGGTGGATCGTCACGCCGTCCGACCTTCCCGGTACGCACACGACGGAGAAGATCACGCGCGACGGGAGGGCGAAGCGGTGAGCGCTTCCGCCGCGGCCGGCGTCCCCGCGAACACCGCCAGCTCGGTGGCCCGGGCCGTCCAGCGCGTCACCGAAGGCCCTCTCGGTGCCTATCAGAGCGCCGTCGTCCGGATCGGGATCTCCGCGACGTGCCTGCTGTTCCTGCTGCGCGAGCTGCCTCATCGTCACGAGCTCTACGGACCCGGCGGGCCGTGGAGCTGGGACATGGCACGCGGGCTCCTTTCCGACAACGGCGCCTTCACCGTGCTGATGTGGTCGGACAGCACGGTCTGGTTCGAGACCGTCTACGCGCTCACGCTGGTTTCGGCCGCGCTGCTGATGACCGGCTGGCGGACGCGGATCACGTCGGTGCTGTTCATGGCAGGCGTGCTGTCCCTCCAGAACCGCAGCATCTTCATGGGCGACGGTGGCGACAACGTCATTCATCTCATGGCGATCTACCTGGTCCTGACGCGCTGCGCGCGGGTCTGGTCCCTCGACGCCCGGCGCGCGGGGCGGAACGCCGCGCGCCTCGCGGAGGGGTTCGGGCCGTCCCGGGACGTGGCCGGGCCGCTCCTGTGGGGCGTCCTAGGCGCGGTGCTGCTGCCCGCCACGCTGATGGGCGGACTGGGCGGTACCTGGTGGCTGCCCGCCGTCCTGTGGGTGCTCTGGATCGGCAACGGTGCCTGGTGGGCCCTGAGCCGGTACGCGCCGGAGCATGAGCTGCGAACGCTCCTTGACGTCCTGGCCAATCTCGCACACAACTTCGCACTGCTCGTGATCATGGCGGAGGTGTGCCTGATCTACTCGACCGCCGGCTGGTACAAGATCCAGGGCTCCCGTTGGCAGGACGGTACCGCGACCTACTACCCGCTCAAGCTGGACTACTTCGCCCCGTGGCCGGGCCTCTCGGGGCTCGTGGCCTCCAGCGCCCTGGCGATCATGGTGATGACGTACGCCACGGTCATCGTGCAGGTGGCCTTCCCCTTCACGCTGTTCAACCGGCGCGTCAAGAACGTCCTGCTGGTTCTCATGATCGCTGAACACGCGGGGATCGCCGTCCTGCTGGGACTGCCGTTCTTCTCGATGGCGATGATCGCCGCGGACGCGGTCTTCCTGCCCACGGTCTTCCTCGTCTGGCTGGGGCGCACGGTCGCGCTCGGCCGACGACGCCTCCTCCACCGGCCTTCGCAGGGCAGGCGTATCGTGCCCGCACAGCGAAGCCCCGCCGTGGGCCAGGGGGAGGCCCCGCGCGGCGGCGGAGGCGATGGCCATACGCTCGTCCGGTGACCAGCGAGACCGGCAGTACAGAAGAGCCACCGTCGAAACAGGCGCCCGATCCGTCCGCGGAACCGGCCCAGTACGACGACGGGTACGGCAACGAGATCGGTGTCGGGCCCCATCCGCTGCCATGGCCCGAGGGGGAACGCTACGACCCCGGGCTTCTCGCGAACGGTGACCGGCGCAACGTGGGCGACGCCTACCGCTACTGGACGAGGGAGGCGATCGTCGCCGATCTCGACCTCCGGCGGCACGACTTCCATGTGGCGGTGGAGAACTGGAGCCATGACTTCAACATCGGCTCAGTCGTGCGCACCGCCAACGCCTTCCTCGCGAAGGAGATCCACATCGTGGGGCGGCGGCGCTGGAACCGCCGGGGAGCAATGGTCACCGACCGCTACCAGCATGTGCGCCACCACCCCGACACAGCGGATCTGACCGCCTGGGCGGAGGCCGAGGGGCTGCCGATCATCGGCATCGACAACCTTCCCGGGGCCGTACCGCTGGAGCGAACCGAGCTGCCGCGCAGGTGTGTGCTGCTGTTCGGTCAGGAGGGCCCTGGACTCACGGAAGCGGCGCGTGAGCACGCTTCGATGGTGTGCTCGATCGCGCAGTTCGGCTCGACGCGGTCGATCAACGCCGGCGCCGCCGCAGCCATCGCCATGCACGCCTGGGTGCAGCGGTACGCGGACATCCCGGATCCGGACCCACGGGGCCTGTGACCGGTGGAGTGGGTCCCCGCTCCACCGGTCACGTTCCTGACTCCTGTCATGACCCGTGTCCGCGCTCCGCGCTCCTTGCTCGTCGAGCCCCGAGGAGCGCAAGCCGGTCAGCGGCCACCCGGTTTCGCGCGGTGCCTCAGGCCTGTCGGCGGACCTCGACCACCCGGAACCGGTTGGACACGAACGCTCCGTCGCACAGCGCCGCGTTGGCCGCCGGGTTGCCGCCCGAGCCGTGGAAGTCGGAGAACGCAGCGGTCTGGTTGACGAACACTCCGCCGGTGAGGTTCAGCGAGAGCTGAGCCGACTCCTCGAAGCAGACGTCCTCGATCGCGCGTTCCACCTCGCGTGAGGTGGTGTAGGCGCCGACGGTCATGGCGCCCTTCTCCCGGATCGTGCGGCGCAGCAGGTCAACAGCGGCTTCGGTCGACTCGACCGAGACCGCGAACGAGACCGGGCCGAAGCACTCGGAGAGATAGGCCGCCCCCTTGTCGGGCTCGGTGCCGTCGAGCTTAACGACGACCGGCGTACGCACCACGGCGTCGGGGAAGTCGGGGTTGGCCACCTGGCGTGAGGCGAGGGCCACGTCGCCCAGACCCGATGCCGCCTCCAGCCGGGCCTTGACGTCGGGATTCACCAGGGCGCCGAGCAGCCCGTTGGCGCGGGCGTCGTCACCGAGGAGTCCGCTCACCGCGTCGGCGATGTCCGCCACCACGGTCTCGTAGGGTTTGTCACCGGCGTCCGTGCTGATCCCGTCCTTGGGGATCAGCAGATTCTGTGGGGTGGTGCACATCTGGCCGCTGTAGAGGGAGAGCGAGAAGGCCAGGTTGGACAGCATGCCCCGGTAGTCGTCCGTGGAGTCGAGGACGATGGTGTTGACGCCGGCCTTCTCCGTGTAGACCTGGGCCTGTTGGGCGTTGGCCTCCAGCCAGTCACCGAAGGCCGTGGACCCCGTGTAGTCGATGATCTTGATTTCGGGCCGCACCGCCAGCGTCTTGGCGATGCCCTCGCCCGGGCGCTCGGTCGCGAGTGCGACGAGGTTGGGGTCGAATCCCGCCTCCGCGAGCACCTCGCGTGCGAGCTGGACGGTCAGGGCGAGCGGCAGGACGGCTCGCGGGTGCGGCTTGACCAGCACGGGATTGCCGGTCGCGAGCGACGCGAAGAGGCCCGGGTAGCCGTTCCAGGTGGGGAAGGTGTTGCAGCCGATCATCAGCGAGACACCGCGCCCGGCGGCCGTGAACGACTTGTGCAGCTGGAGCGGGTCGCGCTTTCCCTGTGGCTTGGACCAGTCCGCGGTGCGCGGCGTGCGCGTCTGCTCCACGTAGGCGTAAGCGACCGCCTCGAGGCCGCGGTCCTGGGCGTGCGGGCCGCCGGCCTGGAAGGCCATCATGAAGGCCTGCCCGCTGGTGTGCATCACCGCGTGAGCCAGTTCGTGTGTACGTCCGCTGATACGCGCGAGGATCTCCAGGCAGACCAGCGCCCGCGTCTCGGGCCCTGCCGCACGCCAGGACCCCATGGCGGCGCGCATGGCCGGGAGCAGGACGTCCGGATCGGCGTGCGGGTACTCGACGCCGAGCTCGGGCCCGTAGGGCGAGATCTCCCCGCCGGTCCAGCCGTCGGTTCCGGGCTGCCCGAGGTCGAGGCGGGTGTTGAGCACCGCGTCGAACGCGGCTTTGCCCTCGGCGGCGCCGAGGCTGCCGGGGAGACCGTCCTCGCCGTAGGCCTTCGGGTGCTCGGGGTGCGGGGACCAGTAGGCGCGCGTGCGGATCGCGTCGAGTGCCTGGTCGAGCGTCGGGCGGTGGATCTCGGACAGCTTCTCGGGGGAAAGCGCGGCGGCCATCACGGACCAACTCCTCGTCGAGCCGGGCGGGTAAGTACGGACGGAGTTAGAGTAACCGAACGATCGGTCGGGACAAGGGGCCCAAGGAACCTGTGGACAACTCATGGGGGAGGATCGCGGACATGACCACGCCCAAGCGGGACACGTACACCCCGGAGACGCTCCTCACCGTTGCCGTCCGCGTCTTCAACGAGCGCGGCTACGACGGCACGTCCATGGAGCATCTCTCCAAGGCGGCGGGCATCTCCAAATCCTCCATCTACCACCACGTGGCGGGCAAGGAGGAGCTGCTGCGGCGGGCGGTCAGCCGGGCGCTCGACGGGCTCTTCGGCATTCTCGACGAGGCCGGGGCGACGCGGGGGCGGGCGATCGACCGGGTCGAGTACGTCACCCGCCGCACGGTCGAGGTCCTCATGGGCGAGTTGCCGTACGTCACGCTGCTGCTTCGGGTGCGCGGCAACACCAAGACCGAGCGCTGGGCCCTGGAGCGGCGGCGTGAGTTCGACCAGCGGGTGTCCGAACTGCTCAAGGCCGCAGTGGCGGAGGGCGACCTGCGTGCCGACGTGGACATACGCCTGGCCACCCGGCTGCTCTTCGGCATGGTGAACTCGCTGGTCGAGTGGTACCGGCCGCAGCAGGGCGGTTCCCCGGAGGCCGATCAGCTCGCCGACACGGTCGTCCGGCTCGCTTTCGACGGCATGCGCGCCGGCTGAACCCCTGGTCCCTCGCGTGAAACGGACACGGCGGCGCCTCTCAGGCGAGTTCCGCCGGGCGGTCCGGCCGAGGGCCCAGGTCGGTCTCCTCGAACACCAGCAGGGTGCGGGTGGAGAGCACCTCCGGTATGGCCTGGATCCGGGTGAGGACCAGCTCGCGCAGGGCCTGATTGTCCGGGGTGTGGACGAGCAGCAGGACATCGAAGTCGCCGCTTACCAGCGCGATGTGGGTGGCGCCCGGCAGGGCCTGGAGCTGTTCGCGGACGGTGCGCCATGAATTCTGGACGATCTTGAGCGTGATGTAGGCGGAGGCCGTCTCTCCCGCCCGTTCGTGATTCACGCGGGCGCTGAAACCACGGATGACGCCGTCCTCGACCAGCCGGTTGATCCGGGCGTACGCGTTGGCCCGTGACACGTGGACACGCTCTGCGACCGCTCGTACCGAGGCCCGGCCGTCCGTCTGGAGGATGCGCAGGATCGCGCGGTCGGTGGTGTCCAGCGGTCGCGCGGGCGGAGTGCGGCCGGGATCCGTGCCCCGGTCAGCCATTTGTTCAGCTGCCATCTGCCCGTGCCTCCCTGTTGTGGACGACCTGCTCCTATCCCAGGCTGTGGAGAACCGTTTGTCCACAGGCTGGAGGTGCCTGTAGCCAAATTGCCGCCGCGACCGAACAATCGGTTGGTGAGGCGCACCACACCGTTGCCTCATCCGGCCCCGACATTCCTGCAGATTTCGACACCCTCGATATATCTCGATGCCAGGAGGTGCTTGTCATGACGGTCCAGGAGCTGCCCGGCGCAGCCGCCTACAGGCCCACGCCGCCCCCGGCCTGGAAGCCGCTGACCGACCCCGCGCCGCTGCTCCCGGACCCTGAGCCGTACCGCGTGCTCGGCACGGACGCCGCAGCCGACGCCGATCCCGAGCTGCTGTTGCGGCTCTATGCGGAGCTCGTGCGCGGACGCCGGTACAACGCGCAGGCCACGGCTCTGACGAAGCAGGGACGGCTCGCGGTGTATCCGTCGAGCACCGGCCAGGAGGCGTGCGAGATCGCCGCCGCGCTGGTGCTGGAAGAGCGCGACTGGCTCTTCCCCAGCTATCGCGACACCCTTGCCGCCGTGGCACGTGGCCTGGATCCGGTTGAGGCCCTGACGTTGCTGCGGGGTGACCGTCACACCGGGTACGACCCGCGTGAGCACCGGATCGCCCCGTTGTGCACCCCCCTGGCCACCCAGTTGCCGCACGCCGTGGGTCTGGCCCACGCCGCGCGCCTCAAGGGCGACGACGTGGTGGCGCTCGCCATGGTCGGCGACGGCGGGACGAGCGAGGGCGATTTCCACGAGGCACTGAACTTCGCCGCAGTCTGGCGGGCTCCGGTCGTCTTCCTCGTGCAGAACAACGGGTTCGCGATCTCGGTACCCCTGGCCAAGCAGACCGCCGCGCCCTCTCTGGCCCACAAGGCCGTCGGATACGGGATGCCGGGACGGCTGGTCGACGGCAACGACGCGGCCGCCATGCACCAGGTGCTGGGCGAGGCCGTCGCCCGGGCCAGGCGCGGTGAGGGGCCGACGCTGATCGAGGCGGTCACATACCGCATGGACGCCCACACGAACGCCGACGACGCCACCCGTTACCGCGGCGACAGCGAGGTCGAGGCGTGGCGCGAGCACGACCCGATCCGGCTTCTCGAGCGGGAGCTGACGGGGCGCGGGCTGCTTGACGAGGACGGCATCGCGACGGTGCGGGAGGCGGCGGAGCGTATGGCCGAAGGCCTGCGGGAGCAGATGAACGCCGATCCGGTGCTCGACCCGATGGACCTGTTCGCCCACGTCTACGAAGAGCGGACAGGACAGCTGCGTGAGCAGGCCGAGATGTTGCGGAGCGAGCTCGCCGCCGCAGACGGTCCGCTGGAGGAGAACGGCGTGGAGGAACAGCGATGAGCACCGCTGCGGCGACGGCCGGCGAACGGGCCGTCAGGGCCAAGCCCGCCACGATGGCACAGGCGCTCGGACGGGCGCTGAGGGACGCGATGGCGGCGGACCCGACGGTGCACGTCCTCGGCGAGGACGTCGGCACGCTCGGCGGGGTCTTCCGCGTCACCGACGGTCTGGCGAAGGAGTTCGGCGACGACCGCTGCACTGACACACCTCTCGCCGAGGCCGGGATCCTGGGCGCCGCCGTGGGCATGGCGATGTACGGTCTGCGCCCCGTGGTGGAGATGCAGTTCGACGCCTTCGCCTATCCGGCGTTCGAGCAGCTCGTCAGTCATGTCGCCAAGATGCGGAACCGCACCGCGGGTGCCATGCCACTGCCGATCACGGTGCGGGTGCCGTACGGCGGCGGGATCGGCGGGGTCGAGCACCACAGCGACTCATCCGAGGCGTACTACATGGCGACGCCCGGACTGCACGTCGTCATGCCTGCCACGGTCGAGGACGCCTACGGCCTTCTGAGGGAATCGATCGCGTCCGACGACCCCGTGGTGTTCCTGGAGCCCAAGCGTCTCTACTGGTCGAAGGCCGACTGGTCGCCGGACGCACCGGCGTCGGTCGAGCCGATCGGGCGGGCCGTGGTCCGGCGACCCGGGCGCAGCGCGACCCTGATCACGTACGGCCCCTCCCTCCCGGTGTGCCTGGAGGCCGCCGAGGCGGCCACGGCAGAGGGCTGGGACCTCGAGGTGGTCGACCTGCGCTCCCTGGTGCCGTTCGACGACGAGACCGTCGCGGCATC
This sequence comes from Streptomyces sp. NPDC057428, assembly GCF_042803195.1. NCBI lineage: Bacteria > Bacillati > Actinomycetota > Actinomycetes > Kitasatosporales > Streptomycetaceae > Streptomyces > Streptomyces sp. NPDC057428. The sequence continues at coordinate 18,405 of NZ_JBHVCT010000047.1, read as the reverse complement.
CGTCCGGCGTACGGGGCGCGCGGTGGTCGTTCACGAGTCCGCCGGTTTCGGTGGCCCAGGAGGGGAGATCGCGGCGCGGGTGACCGAGCGGTGCTTCCATCATCTGGAGGCGCCGGTCCTGCGTGTCGCCGGCTTCGACATCCCCTATCCGCCGCCGATGCAGGAGCGGCACCATCTGCCGGGCGTGGACCGGGTGCTCGACGCGGTGGCCCGTCTTCAGTGGGAGGCGGACAGCTGATGGCGCAGGTACTGGAATTCAAGCTGCCGGACCTGGGCGAAGGGCTGACCGAGGCCGAGATCGTGCGCTGGCTGGTGGAGGTCGGCGATGTCGTCGCCATCGACCAGCCGGTCGTCGAGGTCGAGACGGCCAAGGCCATGGTGGAGGTGCCGTGCCCGTACGGGGGTGTGGTCACCGCACGCTTCGGTGCGGAGGGCGCTGAACTCCCGGTCGGCGCACCGCTGCTGACGGTCGCCGTCGGTACGGCGAGCCCCGTGGTGGACGGCACTGCTCCGGCCGGGGCGACCGGAGCCGCGGCCGACGTGGACGGTGAGGGCTCCGGCAACGTGCTCGTCGGCTACGGCACGGGCGCACCCGCCGTGCGGCGCCGCAGGGTCAGGCCGGCGCAGGTGTCGTCCTCGGTCAGGTCTTCGGGCCCCGGTTCGTCTCCGGCTCCCGTTCCGGTGTCGGTGCCGGCTCCTGTGCCCGCTGCGGCAGCGAATCCCGCCACCGCGGTCGTGACGGAGCCGACAGGGCCCGTCCCGGTCATCTCCCCGCTGGTACGGAAGCTGGCGCGGCAGCACGGCCTCGATCTCCGGAAGATCTCCGGTACCGGACGGGACGGGCTGATTCTGCGCAGCGACGTGGAGTCCGCCATCAAGGGCGTGGAGTCCACGGGCATGGCCGTGGACGCGATGCCTGCCCCCGAAGCGGCACGGCAGGCGCCCGCGGACGAGCGGATCGCCCTTCGCGGAGTGCGCGGTGCGGTCGCCGACAAGCTGGCTCGCAGCAGGCGCGAGATCCCCGAGGCCACCTGCTGGGTGGACGCGGACGCCACCGAGCTGATGGCCGCGAGGGCAGCGATGAACGCCGCCGGGGGCTCCGCTGCCGGCCCGAAGGTCTCGGTGCTCGCGCTGCTGGCCCGCATCTGCACGGCCGCTCTGGCCCGCTTCCCCGAGCTGAACGCGACGGTGGACACCGAGGCCCGGGAGATCGTGCGACTGTCGGGTGTCCATCTGGGCTTCGCCGCCCAGACCGAGCGGGGCCTGATGGTCCCGGTGGTGAGGGACGCGCACACACGGAACGCGGAGTCGATCGGAGCGGAGATCGCCCGGCTGACCGAGGCGGCCAGGACGGGGAAGCTGACACCGGCGCAGCTCACCGGCGGGACGTTCACGCTGAACAACTACGGCGTGTTCGGAGTGGACGGCTCGACACCCATCATCAACCACCCCGAGGCGGCGATGCTCGGAGTCGGCCGGATCATGGCCAAGCCCTGGGTGCACGAGGGAGAACTGGCTGTCCGTCAGGTCGTCCAGCTCTCGCTCACCTTCGATCACCGGGTCTGCGACGGCGGTACCGCCGGAGGGTTCCTGCGGTACGTGGCCGACTGCGTGGAGCAGCCGGCGGTGCTGTTGCGGACGCTGTAGCGACGGCCAAGGCCGGGGGGAGCGCCCCCGGATCCGCCTGTGAGTTCGATCCCCCCGGAGACGATTCACGTCTCCGGGGGACCACTCTTCGTGTGACGCCCGCATACTCGGGTGCATGACCGCGTATGACGCCATCGTTCTTGCCGGGGGAGCCGCGAAGCGGCTCGGGGGGGCCGACAAGCCGGGCCTTCGTGTGGGCGGCCGTGCCCTGCTCGACCGGGTTCTCGCCGTATGCGCCGACGCCGGTTCCACCGTCGTGGTCGGTGGTCGCAGGCCGACCGCGCGCCCAGTCACCTGGACACGTGAAATACCCGAAGGTGGTGGCCCGTTGGCCGCACTCGGTGCCGGAGTCCGGCACACGGCGGCGGAGAACGTACTGGTGCTCTCCGCTGATCTGCCTTTTCTGGGGGAGGCGACGGTCCGCTCGTTGCTGTCCGCCGCGGAGGCAGACGTCCGGGAGGGTGCGCTGTGCACCGATCCGGACGGCCGGGACCAGCCGCTGGTCGCCGTCTACCGTGCCGAGCCGCTCCGGCGCGAGCTGGCCCTGCTCGCCACGGAGCACGGCGGCCTCGCGGGCCTTCCGCTGCGCCTGCTGACGGCTGAACTGGACATGGCCCGGGTGGAGGCGGGACCACTCGCCTCTTTCGACTGCGACACCTGGGAAGACATTGCTGCCGCCAGAGCGCGGATCAGGGAGCATGGGACCGTGCTGGACGAATGGATCACCGCAGTCAAGAACGAGCTGGGCATCGACCTCGACGTCGACACCGGCGCCCTCCTCGACCTCGCTCGTGACGCCGCGCACGGCGTCGCCCGGCCCGCCGCGCCCCTGACCACGTTCCTGGTGGGCTACGCGGCGGCTGTGGCGAGCAGCGGTAAGGGTCCCGAGGCCGCTGCGGAAGCGGTTGCGGAGGCATCCCGCAAGGCCGCAGCCCTTGCGCTGCGGTGGGAGGAAGAGACGGCATCGGGCAGTGAGCCCGGAACGCCATGACGGCGCAGGACGGCGATGCCCTGCCGGCTTGTGACTCTTGCCCGGCGCAGGCGGACCGGACGGCGCAGGCGGACCGGACGGCTCGACCGGACCGGACGGCGCGAACCGACCGGACCGCGGAGGAGGAACGGGCCGCCCGGGAGGAACGGGAGGCCGAGGAGGAGCGCGCCGTCGCGCAGGCGCTCGCCCTCGTCGCACGGCATCCGCAGGCGGCCCACCCGGTGTCGGACCGCTCCGGCGCCGGGGTGCCGGTGGTGCCGGGCCGTTCGTGCGACGAGGTACCGGCGGCGGCCTCAGCTGAACGAGCCAGGAGTTCCGTCGCTCCTGCCCCAGGCGCTGTGACGGGAAGCGCGACCGCAGGTGCCGCGACCTCTGGCGCTTCGGTCACAGGCGTCCCGGCCCCAGGCGCCGCCGCACGGGTGACGGCCCCCAGCACATCGGCCTCGAGCGCTCAGCAGCCGGAAAGGTCGAGGCAAGCGACGCCGGGCAGCCAGGCCAGGCCGGGCGGGGAGACCACCCCGGGCGGGGAGACCGCACCGGATACCCAGGACCGGGCCGTAGCCGCCGGGGGCACCTCGGCCCCCGGCGCCGCGAACCGCCGCGTGTCGTCACCGGCACGAGGTGCGGCCGCCTCGTCCAAGGCTCACGGAACCCGGACCACCCCCTGGTCCGAGGCACGTGCCGTCGCCGAGAGCCTGGGCCGGGCCGCTCCCCTGGCTGCCCATCGTCTTCCGCTGGACCGCGCTCTGGGCCACGTCCTGGCGGAGCGCGTCGTCGCGCTCACCGACCTGCCGCCCTTCGACACCTCGGCCATGGACGGCTGGATCGTCGCGGGGCCGGGGCCGTGGACCGTACAGGAAGGCGCGGGGCTGCTCGCCGGACGCGGGGCCGTCGAGCGGTTGCCCGACGGGGAGGCGTTGAGAATCGCCACGGGTGCTCGCATCCCGGCCGACGCCACGGCCGTGATCCGCAGTGAGCACGCATACGCCGACGAGGCCAAGGGTCTGCTGCACGCGACCCGTGAGGTCGTGCCCGGGCAGGACATCCGGCCCCGGGGGCAGGAGTGCCGTTCCGGTGACGAACTCCTGCCCGTCGGAACCGTGGTGACCCCGCCCGTGCTCGGGCTGGCGGCTGCAGCGGGGTACGACGCACTCGTCGCCGTACCCCGGCCACGTGTTGACGTCTTCGTGCTCGGTGACGAACTCCTCACTGGGGGGCTTCCGCGTGAGGGGCTCATCCGGGACGCACTCGGCCCCATGCTCGCCCCCTGGCTCCGCGCCCTGGGAGCGGAGGTCGCAGAGCCCCGGCGACTGGGCGACGACGCCGAGGCTCTGCACCGCGCACTCGTCTCCTCGGACGCCGACCTGATCCTCACCACGGGCGGTACGGCCGCCGGGCCGGTGGATCACGTCCACCCCGTGCTGGCCCGGATCGGGGCCGAGCTCCTCGTCGACGGGGTGGCCGTACGCCCTGGTCATCCCATGCTTCTGGCACGGCTCGCCGAGGGCGGCCCTTGTCTGGTCGGCCTACCGGGCAACCCCCTTGCCGCGGTGTCCGGATTGCTCACCCTGGCCGAGCCGCTCCTCCGGGGTATCGCCGGCCGGACCACCCCGGACCCCTACCATGCATCGGTCCATGAAGAGGCGCACGGACACCCGCTCGACACGCGGCTGGTCCCGGTGGTCCACCGTGACGACAGCGTTCTGCCCCTGCACTACAACGGCCCGGCCATGCTGCGTGGGATCGCCGCCGCGGACGGGCTGGCCGTGGTGCCGCCCGGCGGGGTACGGTCCGGCACCGAGGTGGAGATCCTCGATCTACCGTGGGCCTCGGCGTCGCCGTGGACGGAAGGGTGTTTCACGTGAAACTTCCCGGCCACGACGCGATGGCCAGGCGCGCAGACGAACACGTCGTCCCGACCCGGGTGCTTCTGCCCCGTCGGGTGATCGACAGGCCGTTGCGCCAGGTGGCCAAGCGGCTGGCGATGGCTTTGGCCGTGCTGGCGCTGACGGTCTTCATCGTGTGGGCCGATCGAAGCGGTTACCACGACAACGCGGACGGCAAAGTCGACTTCCTCGACGCCGTCTACTACGCGACGGTGACGCTGTCGACGACCGGGTACGGCGACATCGTGCCCTACAGCGATCCGGCACGGCTGATCAACGTCATCCTGGTGACACCGCTGCGTGTGCTCTTCCTGATCATCCTGGTCGGCACCACCCTCGAGGTCCTGACGGAGCGGACCCGGGAGGACTTCCGGCTGAAGCGTTGGAGAACCAACTTGCGTGAACACACCGTCGTCGTCGGCTTCGGCACGAAGGGCCGCTCAGCGATCCAGACGCTGTGCGCCACCGGCCTGAAGAAGGACCAGATCGTCGTCGTCGATCCGGCCGGCAAGGTGATCGAAGCGGCCAACGCCGAAGGTTACGTCGGCGTGCTGGGCGACGCGACGCGCAGCGATGTGCTGCTGCGGGCCGAGGTCCAGAAGGCCCGGCAGATCATCATCGCGACCCAGCGGGACGACACCGCGGTGTTGGTGGCGCTGACCGCCCGGCAGCTCAACCGCGGCGCGAAGATCGTCGCCGCCGTGCGCGAGGAGGAGAACGCGCCGCTCCTCAAGCAGTCCGGAGCCGATGCCGTGATCACCAGTGCCAGCGCGGCCGGCCGGCTGCTGGGACTCTCCGTGCTGAGTCCGAGTGCGGGCACGGTCATGGAGGACCTCATCCAGCAGGGCAGTGGGCTGGATCTGGTCGAGCGGCCGGTGATAAAGGCCGAGGTGGGCAAGAACGTCCGGGAGACGGACGACCTGGTGGTCAGCGTCCTGCGGGGCCACAGGCTGATCGGGTACGACGATCCGGCCGCCAGCCCGCTTCAGCTGACGGACCGGGTGATCACGATCGTGCGTGCCTCGCCGATCCACCTTCAGCAGGCGGTTCAACCCCCGCCGTCCGGGTCGCGGCCGTAGGCCCACTCCGTACGGCCCGGCGAAAAGGGGTACGGACGTCGCTGGTGAGGGCCGATGTGCGGACGCCAGCCAGGGGCCGTGGACGTGCACCGGCCTCGTGCGCGACCGTACGAACACGGGCCGACGGCCGACCGGACCCGCACACGGTGTAGTCCGCTCCATCCCCGTCCGGGCCTCCTCACGGAGTAGCCTCGCGGCCATGTATGCGATCACGATCCCCGAACCAGGCGGTCCCGAAGCGCTCGTATGGGCCGAGGTCCCCGAACCCGTACCAGGCGATGGTGAAGTTCTCGTCGAGGTCGTGTCCAGCGCGGTCAACCGGGCCGATGTCCTCCAGAGGCAGGGCTTCTACAACCCGCCCCCCGGCACGTCCCCCTATCCGGGGCTGGAGTGCGCGGGCCGCGTCCTGGCCCTCGGCCCCGGCGTGTCCGGGTGGTCCGTGGGCGACGAGGTGTGCGCACTGCTGGCGGGTGGTGGATACGCGGAGAAGGTCGCCGTGCCGGCCGGCCAGCTCCTGCCCGTCCCCGAGGGAGTGGACCTCGCGGAGGCCGCGGCGCTGCCCGAGGTGGCGGCGACGGTCTGGTCCAACGTCTTCATGGTGGCCCATCTGCGCCCTGGCGAGACCCTGCTGATCCACGGCGGATCCAGCGGTATCGGCACCATGGCCATCCAGCTCGCCAAGGCGATCGGCGCGCGGGTCGCGGTCACAGCCGGAGGCCCGGAAAAGCTGGCGCGCTGTCAGGAGCTCGGCGCCGACATCCTCATCGACTACCGCGAGCAGGACTTCGTCGAGGAGCTGCGCAAGGCTACCGACGGTGCGGGGGCCGACGTCATCCTCGACATCGTCGGGGCGAAGTACCTGGACCGCAACGTGCGGGCCCTGGCCGTGAACGGCCGCCTCGCGATCATCGGCCTGCAGGGCGGTGCCAAGGGCGAGTTGAACCTGGGTGCCCTCCTGAGCAAGCGGGCCGCCGTCACGGCGACGTCGTTGCGTTCCCGTCCCCTTGCGGAGAAGGCGGCGATCATTGCCGCAGTGCGCGAGCATGTGTGGCCGCTGATCGCCGCGGAGGTCGTCCGGCCGGTGGTCGACCGCACGGTGCCGATGACGGAGGCGGCGGAGGCCCACCGGCTGATGGAGTCCAGCAGCCACATCGGCAAGATCCTCCTGGCCGCGCCGAACGCCTGAGGACCCTCCCTGCTGGAGGCCCCCAACCCGGGCTTCCGGAGGGGAGCGGGTCGCCGCCGTGGCCAGGCCCGGAGGGCGCGGCGGTCCCGGCGGACAGACAGCGGGGCCTGGCACACGTGACGTGTGCCGGGCCCCGCTGCGTACCGCGACCGGTAGTGACCGGCGGTTACAGATACGGGCCGGAGCGCGTGGGCCCGTGGGGGTCCATGACTCCTTCCTCGTCGTCGTGCCCGACACCCGGAGGAAGGGCGCGGCGCATCTGTTCCAGCTGCGCACGGGCGGCCATCTGCTGGGCGAAGAGCGCCGTCTGGATGCCGTGGAAGAGGCCCTCCAGCCAGCCGACCAGCTGCGCCTGGGCGATCCTCAGCTCGGCCTCGGAGGGTACGGACTCCTCGGTGAAGGGCAGCGAGAGACGCTCCAGCTCCTCCACGAGTTCCGGGGCCAGGCCGTCCTCCAGCTCCTTGACGGAGCTCGCGTGGATCTCCTTCAGCCGGACCCGGCTCGCCTCGTCGAGAGGAGCCGCCCTGACCTCTTCCAGAAGCTGTTTGATCATGCTGCCGATGCGCATGACCTTCGCGGGCTGCTCGACCATCTCCGTCACCGGGATCTCGCGTGACTCGTCGCCACCGCCGCCCCCGCCGATGGCCATTCCGTCCTGCCCCACCACGAGGACTTGGGGGTGCTCCTGCGACCGTTCATTCCTCGGCGTCTCCATGACGCCATTGTCTCGCACACACGCCTCATCACATGGTGGTGCCCCCGGAAAGGGAAGATCACCCTCTCCGGGAGCACCGGAACCGCCTTTCAGCCGCCGCGGGTCATTCCGCGCGACGGGTCTGAGCGACGCGGGAACCCGCGAAGGCGGCGCACCACGACCCGGTCCGCCCAGGCCGCGTAGCGGGGTTCATGCGTCACCATGACGCCTGCCGCACCCTGGTCGCAGCGGTTTCGCAGCAGGGCGAGGACGGCCTCGCCGGTCTCGGAGTCGAGTGCGCCGGTCGGCTCGTCCGCGAGAACGAGGCGGCGGTCCCCGACGAGAGCCCGGGCTATGGCGACGCGCTGCTGCTGGCCGCCGGATGCGGCACGGAGACCCGCGGGCCCGGCGGGCCGGCGGTCAGGTCGTACGGCGCATGCGGACCGCCAGGAATCCCAGCCCCATTCCGACCAGCGCGATTCCGCTGCCCAGCGAGACGTCCCGCACCTGTCGCACCCTGGGTTCGTCCAGCGCCTGCCTTTGCCGTGCGGTTTCGCCGGGCTCGGGGAACGCGTCCGGCGGCGGGGTGAACGCGGGTACCCCCGCCGGGTCCGCGTCCGGCGGCATCTCGTCCGCCGCGGCCTCGGAATCCGCGATCTCGTCGGGAGAGAGCGACCGCCCCGGCCGCGCGCGGCCCTCACCGGCCTGGCGCCCGGCGAGTGGTGACTCCACGGCGGAGGGACTTTCCCCGGGCGGTTCCGAGGGGCGCGAGACCGCGACGGAAGCCGCCCGGTGGACGGGAGTGATGGTCCTGCCGTCGCCGTGCGCCCAGGAGGCGGGTCCGACTGCCGTCCCGACCGCCAGCACCAGACAGGCCACGTATCGTGACGGCCGTGAGACCAGGAGTCCTGGAGGCATGAGATCAGCGTCACATGTGCTGATATGTCCGGCATCTGGAGTGCGGCCAAAGGCCGCAGCTCAATCGGGGCTTCCTGCCCCCGCCGCGGGTCGAGTCACTCCGGGACCTCCGGAATCCGGCCGGACGGGCCGTGCCGGGTCACTCACACCGCCGAGCAGCCCGGGTCAGGCCGGATCGCCCGTCGCGATACGCAGCTCGAAGTGGGCGCCCCGCTCCGCCACTGCCGTCCCCGATGTCGGGAACTGGTCGATGACCTGGTCCTCGGCGTAGGTGTTGCCCTCGACCTTGATGACCTTGACCGTCCAACCGGCGGCTTCAGCACAGGACTTCGCGGAGATGACGTCCTTGTAGATGAAGTTCGGGGCCTGGACCTTCGCCGGGTCGTCGGTGTCCTCCGTGGCGTCGGTGCAGTCCTCGGTGTCCATCGTCCGGTTGCGCTCCGGCGGCTTGTGCTCGCCGGCCGCCGCGGACTCGCTGGAGCCCGGGTCACCGCCCTTGCCGTTCTCCGCGTCGTCGTCCATGTTGAGGAACGCGATCAGCCCGCCGATCGCGACCAGGGCGACCACGATCGCGCCCACGATGGCCGGCATGCTCCGGCTTGACCCGCCGCCCTGACCCGTCGAGGTCTGCGGCGACATCGTGTACGGGGGCGGGGTCTGGTGCCCCAGGTGCGTGGGCGCCCCGTACGGCTGCGGCGCCTGCGGGTAGCCGTAGCCCGGCGTGGGAGCCGGGGGCGGCGGGCCATAGAGGCCCGGCTGGTGCTGCTGCGGCTGGTACGGCGTCTGCACGCTGTGCTGCGCCGGTGTCGCCTGGCCGACGGGCGGAAAGACCGCCGAGCCGACGCCCGAGCCGCTGTTCGCCGGGCCGCTGCCGGCGACGATCGCCGGAGCACCGGCGGGACCGCTCGCGCTGAGTACGCGGGCGATCTCGTCCTGCATGGCCACGGCGCTCGGGAAGCGCTCGTTCGGGTTCTTTTTCAGCGCGCGGGCGACCAGGGCGTCCATCGCGGGCGTGACCGACCGGTTGATGCTGGACGGCGCGACGGGCTCCTCCTGCACATGCGCGTACGCGATGGCGAGCGGGGAGTCCGCGTCGAACGGGATGCGTCCCGTGAGCAGCTGGAAGAGCATGATTCCGACCGAGTACAGGTCGGAGCGCGCGTCGACCCCGCGGCCGAGTGCCTGCTCGGGGGAGAGGTACTGCGGGGTGCCGACGACCATGCCGGTCTGAGTCATCGATGTGACGCCCGACTGCATGGCCCGGGCGATGCCGAAGTCCATGACCTTGACGACGCCGCGCTTGGTCATCATCACGTTGCCGGGCTTGATGTCGCGGTGGACCAGCCCCATCTCGTGGCTGGTCTCCAGCGCGGCCAGCACGTCGGCCGTCACCTTGAGCGCCTTGTCGGCCGGCATCGCGCCGAACTGCCGGATGTCCGCCTGGAGTACGGAGCCGAGCGGCTGCCCCTCGACGTACTCCATGACGATGTACGGCATCAGGGCGCCGCCGAGCTCGTCCTCGCCCGTGTCGAACACCGAGACGATGTTGGGGTGCTGGAGCTTGGCGACCGCCTGTGCCTCGCGCCTGAAGCGTTCGCGGAAGGACTGCTCGCGGCCCAGCTCGGTGTGCAGCGTCTTGATGGCGACCTGGCGGTCGAGGGCGGAGTCGTACGCGAGGTAGACGGACGCCATCCCGCCTTCGCCGAGCAGGTCGCGGAGCTGGTAGCGGCCGCCGGCCACGGAACCGCCCGCGTACCGCCCCTGTGCGCCGTCGTGGCTCATGACTTGCATCCCCCTCGGCGCCCGACGGACGCGTGATCCCCAGTACGGGCCAAGTCTGCCCGAGGGGTACGACACGTCAAGCCGGGTGCCCGTTCCGTGACCCTACGCACGAGAAGCGTCTCGGAAGCGTTACAGGATCAACATGGAATTTGCGCGGGCGGCGCGCCAGCCGATTGGATGGCCCGTCACTCTCGAAACCCGTTGGGCCGGACAGAGGCTGTAGCGTGACGTGGCGATGCAGCAAGGCACCGTGAGAACCCGCGGACGCGCGGACAGATACGACGGCGAGGACTGATGGCACCCGGATCCGAAGCAAGTGGCGGCGGAGTTTCGGATGGCGCCGACTCCTGGGGCGTCGGGGGTGTGGTCGGAGACGGCCGCTACCGCATGACGCACCGGCTCGGCCGCGGCGGCATGGCCGAGGTCTACGCGGCGGAGGACGTCCGTCTGGGGCGTACGGTCGCGGTGAAACTCCTGCGCTCCGATCTCGCCGAGGACCCTGTCTCGAAGGCGCGTTTCACGCGTGAGGCGCAGTCGGTCGCGGGGCTCAACCACCATGCGATCGTCGCGGTCTACGACTCCGGCGAGGACGTCGTGGGCGGCTCGACCGTGCCCTACATCGTGATGGAGCTCGTCGAGGGCAACACGATCCGCGACCTGCTGCTGGAGGCCGAGGCGCCGCCGCCCGAGCAGGCGCTGATCATCGTCTCCGGCGTGCTGGAGGCCCTGGCGTACTCCCACCAGCACGGCATCGTGCACCGCGACATCAAGCCGGCGAACGTGATCATCACGCACTCCGGCGCCGTCAAGGTGATGGACTTCGGTATCGCCCGTGCGCTGCACGGCGTGCAGTCGACGATGACGCAGACCGGCATGGTCATGGGCACGCCGCAGTACCTCTCCCCCGAGCAGGCGCTCGGCAAGGCGGTCGACCACCGCTCCGACCTGTACGCGACCGGCTGCCTGCTGTACGAACTGCTCGCCCTGCGGCCGCCGTTCACCGGTGAGACGCCGCTCTCCGTCGTGTACCAGCACGTGCAGGACATGCCGCTCCCGCCTTCCGAAGCGGCCGGATCCGTCCCGCCGGAGCTGGACGGCCTCGTCATGCGGTCCCTCGCCAAGGACCCGGACGACCGCTTCCAGAGCGCCGAGGAGATGCGCGGCCTCGTCCAGTACAGCCTGCAGATGCTGCAGGTGCAGGGCGGGCACACCGGGACGTGGAACACCGGTCCGGTCGCCATGCACGACGGCGGCGGTCACACGGCACCGATGAACATCGGCGGCGGGACCGCGGCGATGGGGCACCCCATGCACGGGGAGACCTCGCAGGGTCCGATCCTGCCGCCCATGAACCCGGACGACGGGGCGTACGCCGGCGGCGGCCACAACGGCGGCGGCCGCGGCAAGATGTGGCTCTTCGTCCTGCTCGCGCTCGTCGCGATCGGGGTGGGCGTCGCCTTCGCCGTCCAGAAGACGAACGACGGCAACGAGAACAAGAAGACCCCGCCCAGCCCCTCCGTCTCGGTCTCGCCGACCAAGCCGTCGGAGTCACCGGATCCCACGGACGAGGAGACGGAGGAGTCGCAGGAGCCTGACAACTCCACCGGTGGTCAGACGTGGCCCACCAAGAAGCCGACGTACCGTCCGTCGGACGATCCGACCGAGCCGACGCAGAAGCCGACCGAGACGCCCACGTCCTCCGACCCGGGTACGACCGACGGCGGCACCACGACGGACGGCGGGACCGGTGACGGCGGCACCACGACGGACGGCGGCACCGCCGACGGCGGCACGGGCGAGGATCCCGGCGGGACGACGGACGGGACCACGGCCGGCGGTACCCCCGCGGGGACCTCGGCGGGCGCCGCAGCGGGCACGACGACCGGTACGACCGCCGGGCAGTGACGGGCGCCGGGGCGGGGTCTCACCCCGTGAAGGCCTCGCCGACCGCCCCGTACTCACGGGTCCACCACACCGCCAGGGCCGACACCGCAGGGAACTGCGGGTCGGCCCTGCGGTCGTGGAGGCGGTAGCGCCAGCGCAGTATCCAGAAGTCGTTGAGCCGCTCCCACCAGACGCGGTGCACCGCGGCCGCCATTTCGGCTGCTCCGGCGCCGGCCGCGTGCCGGTAGGCACGGGCGTACGCCCGCACCTTCTCCAGCGCCAGTTCCCCGTCGGGCCGGACGAAGAAGATCGCCGCGGCCCTCACCGCCTCCTCCGCGCGCGGCTGCACGCCGAGCCGGTCCCAGTCCACGATGGCGACGGGGTCGGCGCCCCGGTAGAGCAGGTTCAACGGGTGGAAGTCACCGTGCACCCAGCCCCGCGCGGAACCCCCGGGAGTGGGCGGACGGCGGTGCGCGTGCTGTTCCAGCAGGGCGCGGCGCTCGACGAGCCGGTGCACGGCGAGCTCGTCGAAGGCGTCCCTGGGGCCCAGGCCCCGGGCGGCCGACAGTAACTCGTCGATCAGCGTGAAGGTGTCGGCGGGGTCAGGGCTCTGCCCCCGCACGGGAGGCGGCTGGTCGTCCTCCATGACCTGCTCCAGCCCCGTGTGTACGGCGCCGAGCAGCGCCCCGAGCCGCCGCGACTGGGCGGTAGTCAGCTGGGCGCCGTCCCGGTGGAGGCCGTCCACCCAGTGGTGCAGGGCGTACCGCTGCCCGTCGATGACGGTGACCGTGTCACCCTGCGTGTCCGCCAGTGGAGGCGCGACGGGTACACCGAGCGAGTGCAGCTGCTGTGTCGCCCGGTGCTGTCTCACGATCGTGTCGTGATCACCGCTGGCGTCGTCGAGGTGGTGCTTGTCGAGGTGGTGCTTGAGGAAGTACGAGCCCTGGGTGGTGGACACGCGGTAACCGTGGTTGAGCAGGCCCTTGGTCAGGGGCTCGCAGGCGAGGGGTTCGCCGGCGGCGGGGTAGCGGCGCAGCACCTCGCCGACCGGAGGAACTGGTGGAAGGGTCACAGATGAGCGCAGCACTCGTCACATGTTAGGTGACGCTGTGTGGCTGGAATTACGGACTTGCGTCGTAGGTCATTGTGTGTGTGCGTGCCAGCTGTGGATCGAACCGGAGGTACACCGGATCGAAGCGCTCGCCGTTCACCTCCGACGGGCCGGATCCGAAGAGGTCACGCTGGTCGTGGACGGGGTGGACGATCTCGGCGGGGCCGGTGAACTGCACCGACCAGAGGCCGTCCGCGCCGGACGCGACGGTGAGGTTGTCCGCCCCGTAGGCCACGACGCCGCCGTCGCAGGAGTCGTGGAAGCCTAGGCCCCTGTGCATCCGCAGGAGGACACGCCCTTCGACCACCAGGTGCCGGGCCACCGCCAGGAACGGCAGGGCGCGCATGCTCATGGCGATCCGGCCGTGGCGCACGCTCGCCAGTAGTTCGATGGCACGGACCTTGCCGTGGGTGAATCCGGGGACGGCGGCGGGGCCGGACCCGCGATCGGAGGAACCGGAGCGGGAACCGGGGGCGGGGTCCTGACCGGAAGCGGCGGCGGGAGCCGGGCCGATGCCGGGCCCGGTGTCACAGGGGCTGGAGGAAGGCATGCGCTCCACTCTCCGCCACGCCGTAGGTGCGGGGTAAGGGTCCGCGGCCCCCGGGGGAGCGGGACCTAGGTCCCGGCCCAGCCCGCGCTCAGCGCCTCTCGGCCTGGAGCCGCGCCACGTAGGCCGCGGCCTGCGACCGCCGCTCCATCCCCAGTTTGGCGAGCAGGCTGGAAACGTAGTTCTTGATGGTCTTCTCGGCGAGGTGCAGCCGCTCGCCGATCACCCGGTTGGTGAGGCCCTCGCCGATCAGGTCGAGGATCTTGCGCTCCTGCGCGGTCAGACCGGCCATCCGTTCGTCGCCCTTGCCGTTCTTCCCCTCGCGCAGGCGCTCCAGTACGCGGGCGGTGGCCACGGGATCGAGCAGGGACTTCCCGGCCGCCACGTCCCTTACAGCGCTGAGCAGCTCGTTGCCGCGGATGGCCTTCAGGACGTAGCCCGAGGCGCCCGCCATGATCGCGTCGAAGAGCGCCTCGTCGTCGGCGTACGAGGTGAGCATCAGGCACTTGATGCTGTCGTCCGCCGAGCGGACCTCGCGGCACACCTCCACGCCGCTGCCGTCGGGCAGCCGCACGTCCAGGACCGCCACGTCGGGGCGCGTCGCCGGGATCCGGGCGAGTGCGTCCGCGGCCGTGCCGGCCTCGCCGACGACCTCGATGTCCCCCTCCGCGGAAAGCAGCTCGTGTACGCCGCGCCGCACCACTTCGTGATCGTCGAGCAGGAATACCGTGATTTTTCCTTCTTCGCGCACATTCGAAGTCTCACACACTCCTTTGTCGTCCGCCCTTCCCTGGCACTGGCGGCGCGGGATAACGTGCCGTTGTTCCGGCCGCCTGCCAGGCTGTTGCCAGTGCTGTGACCAGCAAGACTTCGCGGTTTTTGCGATTTACTTGGAAATCCAAGCAAAATCGCAGGTCACAAGGTGTTTCGCAGTTGTGCGGTGCACTGGGTAACGTGCTTATGACAGGACGCTCGCCGGGGCACCTGTCACGCCTGTTCCCGGCCAGCGGCACCCACCCCGTGCACTGGTCCGGACACAGGCGAGCCGCACTGGTTCCCGGCCATCCCGGGGGCCGGACCGACGGAGGAGCACGTACGTGACCGTGGAGAGCACTGCCGCGCGCAAACCGCGACGCAGCAGCAAGCGGACCAGCGCCGCGAAGACGCCACAGAGTTCCGAGCCCCAGCTGGTACAGCTGCTGACGCCGGAGGGTGAGCGCGTCGAGCACCCGGACTTCGAGATCGACCTGAGCCCGGACGAGCTCCGCGGCGTCTACCGGGACATGGTCCTGACCCGGCGCTTCGATGCCGAGGCCACCGCCCTGCAGCGGCAGGGCGAGCTGGGCCTGTGGGCCTCGCTGCTGGGCCAGGAAGCCGCGCAGATCGGCTCGGGCCGTGCGCTGCGCGACGACGACTACGTCTTCCCGACCTACCGGGAGCACGGCGTGGCGTGGTGCCGGGGCGTCGACCCGACGAATCTGCTCGGGATGTTCCGCGGCGTGAACCACGGCGGCTGGGACCCGAACACCAACAACTTCCACCTCTACACGATCGTCATCGGCTCGCAGACGCTGCACGCCACCGGCTATGCCATGGGCATCGCCAAGGACGGCGCGGACTCGGCCGTGGTCGCGTACTTCGGTGACGGCGCCTCCAGCCAGGGTGACGTCGCGGAGGCCTTCACCTTCTCCGCCGTCTACAACGCCCCCGTCGTGTTCTTCTGCCAGAACAACCAGTGGGCGATCTCCGAGCCGACGGAGAAGCAGATGCGGGTGCCGCTGTACCAGCGCGCACAGGGCTTCGGCTTCCCCGGTGTCCGGGTCGACGGCAACGACGTACTGGCGTGCCTGGCCGTCACCAGGTCGGCGCTGGAGCGGGCCCGACGGGGTGAGGGGCCCACCCTCGTCGAGGCGTTCACCTACCGGATGGGTGCCCACACCACCTCCGACGACCCGACCAAGTACCGGGCCGACGAGGAGCGGGCCGCGTGGGAGGCCAAGGACCCGATCCTGCGGCTGCGTACGTACCTCGAGAAGCAGGACCTCGCCGACGCGGCGTTCTTCACCGCGCTGGAGGAGGAGAGCGAGACTCTCGGCAAGCGGGTGCGCGAAGCGGTGCGGGCCATGCCCGACCCGGACCGGCTGGCGATCTTCGACAACGTGTACGCCGACGGCAATCCGCTCGTCGACGAGGAGCGCGCCCAGTTCGCCGCCTACCAGGCATCGTTCGCCGAGGAGGGCAACTAGTCATGGCAGCCCAGAAGTTGTCCATCGCCAAGGCGCTCAACGAGTCGCTGCGCAAGGCTCTCGAGACCGACCCCAAGGTCCTGATCATGGGTGAGGACGTCGGCAAGCTCGGCGGGGTCTTCCGCATCACGGACGGGCTCCAGAAGGACTTCGGCGAGGACCGTGTCATCGACACCCCGCTCGCCGAGTCCGGCATCGTCGGCACGGCGATCGGTCTGGCCCTGCGCGGCTACCGCCCGATCGTCGAGATCCAGTTCGACGGCTTCGT
Organism: Streptomyces sp. NPDC057428; assembly: GCF_042803195.1. NCBI lineage: Bacteria > Bacillati > Actinomycetota > Actinomycetes > Kitasatosporales > Streptomycetaceae > Streptomyces > Streptomyces sp. NPDC057428. Next base: position 2,166 of record NZ_JBHVCT010000047.1, on the reverse strand, counting down.
CTTCCCCGCGTACGACCAGATCGTCACGCAGCTCGCCAAGATGCACGCCCGCGCGCTCGGCAAGATCAAGATGCCGGTCGTCATCCGCATCCCGTACGGCGGCGGCATCGGTGCCGTCGAGCACCACAGCGAGTCGCCCGAGGCGCTGTTCGCGCACGTGGCGGGCCTGAAGGTCGTCTCGCCTTCCAACGCGAGCGACGCCTACTGGATGATGCAGCAGGCCGTCCAGAGCGACGATCCGATCATCTTCTTCGAGCCCAAGCGGCGCTACTGGGACAAGGGTGATCTCGACACCGAGTCCATCCCCCTCCCCCTCCACAAGGCCGTTGTGGCGCGTGAGGGCTCCGACCTCACGCTCGTCGCGTACGGCCCGATGGTGAAGGTCTGCCTGGAGGCCGCCGCCGCGGCGCAGGAGGAGGGCAAGTCCGTCGAGGTCCTGGACCTGCGGTCGATGTCCCCGATCGACTTCGACGCCGTGCAGACCTCGGTCGAGAAGACGGGCCGGCTCGTCGTGGTCCACGAGGCGCCGGTGTTCTACGGCTCGGGCGCGGAGATCGCGGCCCGGATCACGGAGCGCTGCTTCTACCACCTGGAAGCACCGGTGCTGAGGGTCGGCGGCTACCACGCCCCGTACCCGCCGGCCAGGCTCGAGGACGAGTACCTTCCGGGGCTCGACCGGGTGCTCGACGCCGTCGACCGCTCGCTGGCGTACTGAGGAGAGGGATCGTGACGACGATGACCGATACGTCTGCTCGTTTCCGCGAGTTCAAGATGCCGGACGTGGGCGAAGGACTGACCGAGGCGGAAATCCTCAAGTGGTTCGTCCAGCCCGGCGACACCGTCTCCGACGGCCAGGTCGTGTGCGAGGTGGAGACCGCCAAGGCCGCGGTGGAGCTGCCGATCCCGTTCGACGGGGTGGTGCACGAGCTCCGCTTCCCCGAGGGCACGACCGTCGACGTCGGCCAGGTGATCATCGCGGTGGACGTGGCGCCCGGCAGCGGTGACGTCCCCGCCCCCGCGGAGACCGTCGAGCAGCCCGTGGCCCCGGCGGAACCGGAAGCCGAGCCGGAGGCTCCCAAGGGGCGGCAGCCGGTGCTGGTCGGTTACGGCGTGGCCGAGTCCTCCACGAAGCGCCGCGCCCGCAAGGGTGTCGAGGTCCCGGGTCCGGCCGCCGCCGCGATCCAGGCCGAGATGAACGGTCACGCCGCGGCGGTGCCCGAGGCCCGTCCGCTCGCCAAGCCGCCCGTGCGCAAGCTGGCGAAGGACCTGGGCATCGACCTCGCCACGGTCACGCCGACCGGCGAGGGCGGGATCATCACGCGCGAGGACGTCCACGCGGCGGCCGCCCCGGCCCCCGCCGAGGTACCCGTACAGCCGGTGGCGGTGCCTGTCGCCCCCGCGCCTGTCGCCGCGCCCGTGGACGCGACCGGCCGCGAGACCCGTATCCCGGTCAAGGGTGTGCGCAAGGCCATCGCGCAGGCCATGGTCGGCAGCGCCTTCACCGCGCCGCACGTCACGGAGTTCGTGACCCTGGACGTGACGCGCACGATGAAGCTGGTCGCGGAGCTCAAGGAGGACAAGGACATGGCGGGAGTGCGGGTCAACCCACTCCTGCTCATCGCCAAGGCGCTCCTTGTCGCGATCAAGCGCAACCCCGAGGTCAACGCCGCCTGGGACGAGGCCAACCAGGAGATCGTGCAGAAGCACTACGTGAACCTGGGCATCGCGGCCGCCACCCCGCGCGGCCTGATCGTGCCGAACATCAAGGACGCGCACGCCATGACACTGCCGCAGCTCGCCGGCGCACTGGGCGAGCTGGTCACGACGGCGCGCGAGGGCAGGACGACCCCCGCGGCGATGGCGGGCGGCACCGTGACGATCACCAACGTCGGCGTCTTCGGCGTCGACACGGGTACGCCGCTCCTGAACCCGGGCGAGTCGGCGATCCTCGCGGTCGGCGCGATCAAGCTCCAGCCGTGGGTGCACAAGGGCAAGGTGAAGCCGCGCCAGGTCACCACGCTCGCCCTGTCGTTCGACCACCGCTTGGTCGACGGCGAGCTCGGTTCCAAGGTGCTCGCGGACGTCGCGGCGATCCTGGAGCAGCCGAAGCGTCTGATCACCTGGGCCTGACCGGCCGCGCGAAGGGGCCCGCCGCAGGATGCGGCG